>CBDUYG010000219.1:0-6076 GCA_965371385.1 uncultured Myxococcales bacterium
TGAGATTGAAGATGTAGGACGACATCTGGCCGGGCGGAACGTCGGGAGTGCGCGGCGGAGGTGAGGCGATCCGCACGTTGAGCATGATGATGCCCTCTTCCTCCGGATAGCTCGCCATCGAGTAGGCGCGCTGGATCTCCTCGTCGACGGTCGACTTGTATCGCCAGATGTCGAACTTGTCCCAATCCCCGTGGTACTCGTCCTCGATCTCGAAGTTCTTGTAGTCGACCTCGTGGGGCGGCGCCTCGATCTGGACGTAGCCGCCCGCGCGGAAGGGCACGCTCTCGCCTTGCGGCAGCTCGAGGATGAGCTCCTTGATGAAGGTGGCGACGTTGTGGTTCGAGCGAACCTTGCACTCCCACTTGCGCACGCTGAAGACCTCGGCCGGGATCTCGATCTTCATGTTCTCCTTGACCTTCACCTGGCACGAGAGCCGGCAGCCCTCACGGGCCTCACCCCGGGTGATGTGGCTCTCCTCGGTGGGAAGCATCGAGCCGCCCCCCTCGAGCACGTTCACCTTGCAGACGCCGCAGCTCCCCTTTCCGCCGCAGGCCGAGGGGATGAAGATGTGACTGGCCGCCAGTGTGTTGAGGAGGGTGGAGCCGCTCGCCGTGCGGATCGAGTTCTCGGGGTCGTCGTTGATGAGGATCTCGACCTCACCGCTGGGGATGAGGCGGGCCTTGGCGAAAATCAGCCCGACGACGAGGAGCAGAATGATCGACGTGAACGCAACGACGCCGAAGAGTGCTGTAATGAACATAGCTTGCGATCACCTGAGTTTGGGAGCGAGCCGGCCCCGTCAGAGCTGGATTCCCGAGAAGGCCATGAAGCCAATCGACATCAGACCGACCAGGATGAACGTGACGCCGAGCCCCCGCAGTGGAGCGGGGACGTTGCTGTAGCGGAGCTTCTCGCGAATCGCGGCGAGGGCCGCGATGGCGAGCAGCCAGCCGATTCCCGAGCCGATGCCGAAGACCGCGCTCTCGCCCAGGGTGTAGTCGCGATCCACCATGAAGAGGGATGCGCCCAGGATCGCGCAGTTCACGGCGATCAGGGGTAGGAAGACACCCAGAGCGTTGTAGAGGCCCGGCGAGAATCGGTCGAGCGCCATCTCCACGATCTGCACCGTTGCCGCGATCGTGCCGATCAGCGTCAGGAAGGTCAAGAAGGAGAGATTGATGTTCTCGAGGCCGAGCCACGACAGCGCGCCCTCCTTGAGGAGGGCATCGTTCAGCAGTTGGTTCAGCGGACAGGTGACCCCGAGGACGAAAACGACCGCGAATCCCAACCCCACGGCCGTTTCGACCTTCTTCGAGCATGCCAGGAAGGAGCACATGCCCAGGAAGAAGGCCAGGGCCATGTTCTCAACGAAGATCGCCTTCGTAGCCAAGCTCAAATAGTGTTCCAACACGGAACTCTTCCTCCACCTGTTCGGGCTTCCAGCTTCGGACTGCCCAGATGAATATTCCAATCAAGAAAAACGCCGCCGGAGCCAGCACCATGAGGCCGTTCGGCACGTACCAGCCGCCCTCGGTGACCGGGCTGAGGACGGTATATCCGAAGAGCTTCCCGCTACCGAGGAGCTCACGGAAGAACGCGACGCTCATCAGCACGACGCCGTAGCCTAGACCGTTCCCGATGCCGTCGAGCGCGCTGAGCCTGGGTCCGTTCTGCATCGCGAAGGCTTCGGCGCGGCCCATCACGATGCAGTTGGTGATGATGAGGCCGACGAAGACCGAGAGCTGCTTGCTGATGTCGAAGAGGTAGGCCTTGAGGATCTGATCGGTCACGATGACGAGAGATGCGATGATCGTCAGCTGCACGATGATCCGGATGCTCGGCGGGATCTTCTCACGGATCAGGCTGACGGCCACGTTCGAGCCCATGGTGACGAAGATTACGGCAATCGTCATGACCAGGGAGGTCGACATCTTCGTCGTGACCGCAAGGGCCGAGCAGATGCCGAGCACCTGTAGACCGATGGGATTGTTGTTGAAGAGAGGATCGAGGAGCGCCTCTCTTTCGGAACTATTCGCCATTCGTCGACTCCTTTCCTTCCCTACCTTCTTTCTTCTTGCTTCGGTCTTCTTCTCGACCTGCCTCAGTCATTCCCGCAGCGGACACGCACGCCGCCTCTACGCTTGCCTCGGTCTAGCCCGCGCCCGAGCGCATCTTCTCGAGGTAGGGACCAAAGCCCGAGTCCCCGAGCCAGAACCGTACTCCTTGGCTCACGCCCCGGCTCGTGAGCGTTGCGCCCGAGAGCCCGTCGACCCGGTAGGGATCTTCCTCGACCGAACCGGCGCGGCCCTTGATGACGCTGATGCGCGGTGTCCAGCGATCGTCGAACGCCAGTCGCCCGGTCCACAGGGACTTCCAGCGGGGATTGTCCACCTCACCACCGAGGCCGGGCGTCTCGCCGTGTTCGTAGAACGTGATGCCTTGGATGACCCGGGTATCGGGAGCGAGAGCGAGAAATCCATAGAGCGTGGACCACAGGCCCCGGGCTTCGACCGGGATGATGATCGATTCGATCTCGCCCGAGTCCGAGGTGACGAGATAGACGAGCCCATAGGTCGGGACGCGCATTACCTTGGCGCGGTTGGGCGGGGCGGCCTTGCTCAACGCCGGGTCCTTGCTCGCCTTGCGTTGGTCGTAGCTGCCGATGTCGACCGCTTCGTCGGCATAGTCGCCCGTCGAGAGCTCGACGACCCGCGGCGTGATGTTCTCCTCGAAGCGAAGCGCGACCTCTTCGGCGCTGATACGCTCGCCTTCCTTCATCAGGCCGGCGACGACGAGCACCTTCTTCTGGCGATCGAGTACGAGGTTCGCCTCCTGACGCGGCTTCAAGGTGACCGCCGCGCCCGCCACGAAGATCGAGCAGATGAGGCAGACCACCGCCGCGAATCCGATGATGTAGCGCGTACTATATTGCACTGCGCGCCAGCCTCCGCTTGATGTTGCCCTGGACGACGAAGTGATCGATCAGCGGTGCAAACATGTTCATGAACAGGATCGAGAGCATCATGCCCTCGGGATAGGCGGGGTTGACCACGCGAATGAGGATGCAGAGCACTCCGATCCCGAACCCGTACCAGAGCTTGCCCGTATCCGTGAAGGCGGACGAGACGGGATCGGTGGCCATGAACACGGTGCCGAGGGCCCAGCCTCCCAGCACCATGTGCCAGTAGAAGGGGACCGAGAACATCGGGTTCGTCTCCGAACCGATCGCGTTGAGGAACACCGACATCACGACGGTTCCGACGACGACGCCGGCCATCGTGCGACCCGAGCCGACCCTCGTCCAGAGCAGCAGCGCGCATCCGATCAGGCATGCGAGTGCCGAGGTCTCGCCCATCGAGCCCGGAATGAAGCCATAGAAGGCGTCCCACCAATCCGCCATGCCGAGGACGCCGGGGGTGGCCGCCGCCTGGGCGAGCCAGGTCGCGCCGGTGAAGGAGTCGACGCCGGCGAAGTTTGCCGCGATCCAGGGCGCGTCGCCGCTCATCGCTGCCGGGTAGGCGAAGAAGAGGAATGCCCGGGCGACCAGGGCCGGGTTGAGGAAGTTCATTCCGGTGCCGCCGAAGACTTCCTTGCCGAAGATCACACCGAAGGCCATGCCCAGCACGACCATCCAGAGCGGGATCGACGGGGGCAGGGTGAGGGGGAGGAGCATGCCGGTAACGAGGAAGCCCTCGTTGACCTCGTGGTCCCGGAGGAGCGCGCTCCCGATCTCCACCACCGCCCCGGTCAGCATCACGATGATCAGCACGGGCAGGTAGTAGAGGGCGCCGAAGATCACGCAAAGGATCGGGTTGTGGAAGTCGAAGCCGAGGCCAAGGCCGCCCCAGAGCCCCATCTGCCAGTCGTCGAGGGGGGTTGCCCCATAGGCCATGGCGAGCTGGGCCTGATAGCCGGTGTTGTACATCGCGAAGAAGATGCAGGGCACGAGGGCGAACACGACGATGATCATCATGCGCTTGAGGTCGATGCCGTCGCGGACGTGGGAGGCCGTCTCGGTCACCTCGCCGGGCGTGAACATCGCCGTGTCGTGCAGCTCCCAGATCGCATGGAAGTTCTCGAGCTTCCCGCCCTTCTCGAAGTGGGGCGCGATCTGATCGTGGATGTCGCGGAGAAACTTCATCGATTCGGCCTAGCCCTCTTTCTCGATCAGCTCGAGATTCCTGCGCAGGATCTGCCCGTAGTTCGTCTTGCCGGGGTCGACGAAGGTGCACAGAGCGAGATCTTCCTCGGCGAGCTCCAGCACACCCAGCTCTTCGGCCCGCTCGAGGTCGCCCACCATCATCGAGCGCAGCAGGAAGGTGGGGAGGATGTCCATGGGCATCACGCGCTCATACATCCCGATCGGCACCATCGCGCGAGGAGAGCCGTTGGTGGTGGTGGTGAAGTCGAACTTCTTGCTGGGAAAGAACCTCGAAAGATAGATCGGGATGGTCGAGAATGTGTCGAAGCCCGGGAGCAGCCAGCCCAGGAAGACGCGCTCGCGTCCCTCGCGCAGGGCGCTGATCTGGACGTCGAAGCGCCCCATGAAGCCGAAGATGTCGCCCATAGCCTTCTTGCCCGAGAGGACCGAGCCGGAGACGAGCCGGATCTCACCCTCTTTGAGCTGACCCTCGACGATATCGTCGGTCGAGGCTCCGAGTCGGGTCTGGACGAGGCGGGGATCCGTGATCGAGGGCCCGGCCACCGAGATCACGCGATCCAGGTCGATGCGCCCCGTCGCGAAGAGCTTGCCGATCGCCGCAACGTCCTGGTATCCGATCGCCCAGACCGTCTTGGCCCGACTCACCGGCTCGAGCATGTGGATGTGGACCCCGCTGGTCCCGGAGGGATGGGGCCCACTGAACTCCTCGACCTGAACCGGCGCACTGACCTGCCTTTCGATGTCGGAACGGGGCGCGACGCATAGATAGGTGGTGCCTTCGGTCAGCTTGCAGAGCAGGTGCAGACCCAGGTCGAAGTCTCGCATGCGATCGGCCAGGACCACCTCGGGCAGGGGCGCCAGGGGGTTGGTGTCCATGGCGTTGACGAAGATGGCGGCCGGTTTAGTATCGGTCGGCGGCGCCTTGGCGAAGGGGCGGGTCCGAAACGCCGCCCACTGGCCCGACTCGACCAGGAGCTTCACGATCGCGTCGCGCCCGAGCTCGCCTGCCGGCTTGCCGCTGTAGCTCTCGAACTGGAAGACCTCGTCGTCCCTGGGTTCGCCGGCCCGCTCGGAGTCGGAGAGATCGATCACCACCGATCGCAGGGCGCGTCGGGCTCCGCGATGGATTCCTATGATGCGCCCGGCACCGGGGGAGGTGTGGATGACCCCCGAAGCCTTGCGATCCTCGAAGAGGGGCTGCCCGCGTTTGACCGTCTCGCCCTCTTCTACGAGCATTCCGGGCCGCAGGCCCGGGAAGTCGTCGGCCATCACGGCGACGCGCGTCGGACGCAGCGTGTCGCGAATGATCTGGACCGGGGCACCCGAGATCGGAAGGTCGAGCCCCTTGCTTATCGTGTTCAATGACATCGGCGTTGGTTGCTCTTTGGTCGGCACGAAATCGACTGCCTTTCGTCCGGCCTGGTTTTCGAGTGGTTCGAGTCGCGGCTCTTGGAGGCCGGGGCGAGTCGTGCTTTGTTACGGCCCGTTTGCCGGGTCTGGGATCTGATGTGTGCTGTCTCGTTCTGCCGGATCGTTTTTTCGGCTCTCGACCGATCTTCCGATCTTCCGACCTTCGACCTTCCGACCTTCGCGGGCTCTCGACCTGCTTCGACCCTTTTCAGCCCTTCCTCGCTCTGCCAGGACGCGAAGGACGCTGAGCTGAGCCCGGCAAGCTTTACGGGTGAGGGCGGAAAACCGTCCGACGATTCGCGCCGGACGGGCGCCGCAGAGATTAATACAACCCGCCACGCTTACAACGGATTCTGGATCGATAATTCTCATTCTCGAGCGCTTTTGAGCACTGGGTTCGAGCTGGAAAGAAAGGCCTCCTGGTATGATGTCGCGCATTCCGCGGACGATCCTTCCCGAACCGGGGTGAGAAGTCACGTTTTCAGAGAGAGATGATGCTACGAC
>CBDUYG010000220.1:0-6071 GCA_965371385.1 uncultured Myxococcales bacterium
GTTCACTCGACCTTCTCCTTCGACGCCTTCGTCGCGAGCCTCCCGATCCTCCAGGGCGAGGGCGTGCATCCGGTCGCCGACGCCTGCGACTTTGCCCGCTACTGCTCCGATCTCGATTTCTTCAGCATCAACGATCACGCCGAGGCATCGAGCCCGCGCATCTGGAACGAAACCCAGGACATGATCCGCCAGTGCAACGAGGTCGCGGGAGACCCCAGCGACCCCGACCTGGTCGCCTACGTGGGCTGGGAGTGGACCCAGATGGGCCGCACGCCCGAAGGTCACTACGGGCACAAGAACGTGATCCTGCGGGAGCTCGAAGCGGATCGCCTGCCGACGCGCCCGATTGCGGCTCCGGCGGCCGACGCGTTCAGCGATGTCTCCTGGGGCGGCGAAGTGCCGATCTGGGCACTGAAGCTTCCCTTCCAGGACTTTGCGAACCGGCAGTCCTACTTCGATCTCCAGGCGCTCCTCTTCGAAATCGCGAAGGGCCACATCCCCTGTCCAACCGACGTCGACACCCGCGAGCTGCCGCCCGATTGCCACGAGCAGGCCGCCGAGCCTCGGGATCTCTTCGAGAAGCTGAACCAGTGGGGCTTCGACTCGATGGTGATCCCGCACGGCACTGCCTGGGGCTGGTACACGCCCCCCGGCGCGAGCCTCGACAAGCAGCTCGAGCCCGGCCAGAACGATCCGGATCGCCAGCGCTTGATCGAGGTCTACTCCGGGCACGGCAACTCCGAGGAGTATCGTACGTGGAGCGCCGCGCAGTTCGAAGGCGCAGGTACAGGTGAAGGCGCAGGAGAAGCCGAAGGCGACCCTATCTGTCCCGAGCCGACCCCCGACTACCTCCCCTGCTGCTGGCGCGCCGGAGAGCTGATCGAGGCTCGCTGTGAAGACACCGACTCGGATGAGTGTCGGGAGCGCGTCGAGGCCGCACGCGCGAACCACATCGCCCTGGGGCCGGCCGGGCATCTGGCGGTCTCGGGCGAGGAGGTCGAGGACTGGCTCGACTGCGGTGTGTGCCGGGATTGCTTCCTGCCCGCGTTCAACTATCGGCCACGGGAATCGGCCCAATACGCCCTCGCGATCTCCAACTTCGATGAGGTGTCGGAGTCGAACCCGGAGCCCGCCCGCTTCCGATTCGGCTTCATCGCGTCGAGCGACAACCACGATGCCCGGGCGGGTACGGGATACAAGGAGTACGCGCGTACGGACATGACCGAAGCGCGGGGACCTCGGGATTGGGAGTGGTACGAGCGCCTCTACAGCCATCGCGGAGAGGTGAAGCCGGAGTCGATGTCTCGCAGCGAGGTTCGCATCGATCACCCGATGTTCAACTATCTCAATCCCGAACGCGGCGCCTCCTTCTTCATGACCGGGGGACTCGTGGCGGTCCATTCGGAGGCGAGGGATCGGGACTCCATCTGGGACGCCCTGATGCGACGCGACGTCTACGGCACCAGCGGACCCCGTATCCTGCTCCACTTCGAGCTGCTGAACGGTCCCCAGGGCCGGCCCCTGCCGATGGGCTCCCAGAGCGAACTCTCCAGCACGCCGAGCTTTCGCGTGCGAGCGTCCGGATCCTTCGCCCAGCTACCTGGCTGCCCCGACGACTCCGCCGCCGGCATATCTGCAAAGAGACTCGCGCATCTGTGCAAGGGCGAGTGTTACAACCCGTCGGATCACCGGCTTCGCATCGACCGGATCGAGATCGTTCGCATCCGTCCCCAGATCCGTCCCGACGAACCGGTCGAAACCCTGATCGAAGATCCCTGGCTCGTGCGCGCCTGCCCGGGCGATCCCTCCGGCTGCAGCTTCGAGTTCGAGGATCCGGACTTCGTCCAGGGCGGGCGCGAGGTCACTTACTACGCCCGCGCGATACAGGAGCCCACGCCTGCCGTGAACGGAGCCGGCCTGCGCTGCGAATACGACGACCGGGGCACCTGCATCTCCGTGTCACCCTGCTACGCCGACCCGCGTACCGATATCGGGGATGATTGCCTCAGTGACGTCGAAGAGCGCGCCTGGGCGTCTCCGATCTTCTTGCGACCGGCGCAGAGCCAGACAGCCCGCTGACCGCCGGCGCCCGGGCTCCCGGTCCTTCTCTTCAGCGACGGTTTCGCATCTGGGCCGGCTTCGTGCGCGGAGCTACCCTCACGGCTCCCGAGCTTTCGTGTCGGGAGATGGGCGTTGAAGCCCGAATCTGCCGGATCTGACCGACAACCTGAACGACCCGCAGGAATGAGGCGAGAGATGACTGAGGCCGCAGCGCAGACCCGAACCCGAAAGCGCGATCGAAAGAGGGAGGATTTCGACGTCTGGAGCTCCCACGACACCTTCGAAACCTCGATGGATATCGCGTGGCAGTTCGATTACCTCGCCGAGGTCGAGAAGCTCGACAACCTCTACTCCAAGGCCAAGCGGTCGCAGTGGAACGCGGATGAGGCCCTCGACTGGAGCATCGAAATCGACCCCTCGAAGCCCCTGCTCGACAGCCAGTCCATGATCATGACCAGGCTTCCAATCATCAAGAAGCTATCGAAGAGCGAGCGCGAGACCTTCAACGCCCACTTTGCCGCCCAGCTCCTCTCGCAGTTCCTGCATGGCGAGCAGGGCGCGCTGATGACCTCGGCCGCGGTCACCCATGCCGTGCCCGATCATGACGCAAAGCTCTACGCCGCCACCCAGACGATGGACGAGGCGCGTCACGTCGAGGTCTACCATCGTTACATCCAGAAGCTCGCGATCACCTACCCGATGTCGCCCTGGCTGAAGGATCTGATCGACGCGACCCTCGACGCCGGGCATTACATCAAGATCATGATCGGGATGAACATGGTGGTCGAGGGGCTGGCTCTCGCGGCGTTCCACAACATGCGGCGCCAGACCACCTGCCCTCTGCTCAAGAAGCTCACCGAGTACGTCATCCTCGACGAATCCCGCCACGTCGCCTTCGGAAACGTCTATCTCCAGAAGAAGATCGCCGAGCTGCATCCGGACGATCGCGAGGACATCGCCGAGTTCGCCTTCGAGGTCGTGCGGGGGATGGCGGAGTCCCAGGGTGGAGTGGATGGGCGAGGCAAGCGCAGGGCCGATCCCGGCTTCGTCAAGGTGCTCGAGAACTGCGGGATCGAGCCCAAGGATTTCATCGCCTCCCTGATGGAGGCGGGCGCGGCCGGGCTCAACGTCAAGCTACCGCCGGGCCAGATCCATTCGTTCCGCGATCTCATGATGCCTGCGCTCGTCAGGGTCGGGGCCATCACGGATCGCTCTCGGGAGCTCTACGCCGAGGCGAACATCCCGATCTGGGAGGACGCCAGCCTGCTCGAGTCCATGGAAGACCGGGACACGGGAGACATCGTCTTTCCCGACTGATTACCCGCCACCCTCCCGCCGGGCCGCCCACCTGGGGTGACGGGGGCTAGAACGCCTTCTCCTCGATCAGCGCGCAGACCCGCGCCTCGACCTGCACGGAGTCGCTGACGCTACGCCGCAGCTCTTCGATCAAGCTCGACAGCTCGTGGAGATCGCAGTCGCCGTCGGCCATCGAGTCATCAGCCAGCCAGGCCTCAGCAGCCCGTTCGAGCGCCTCGTCGCCGAGTTCTCGGAGGCAGCGGGAGAAGGCACCCGAAAAGACCCAGATCGGAAAGGACTGGCAGGTCGCATCGGTGAGGGGAGCGACGCTGGTCTTGCGATCGAGTCCAAGGGCGCTCGCCAGGGCACGCAGAGCCGCGGGCGATGCGATGCGAACCGGCTCGCCGGCCTGCTCGCCGGCCTGCTCCCCGGCGAGGTCGAGGCCGAGGTCGAGCTCCGAACGAACTCGCTTCGCCTCGCTGGGCGCCGAGATGAAGAAGATGGCCTCCATGCCCTCCCGATCATCCCCGATCTCCCACTGCCTTCGCCAGCCCAGTCACCGACTCCAGCAATCGACTCCAGCCACGAATCGAGCTTGGAGCCGGAGCTGGATCACGCCTAAGCTCCCTGCGAACTCGGAGAGCGCAGCATGCTGACACGCCTGGACCACATTACCATCGCCGTCCGTGACCTCGACGCAGCCCAGCGGAGCACCATCGCGCTCCTCGGCCGCACACCATGCTGGCAGGGCGCGCACCCGGAGCATGGCGCCCGAGGTGTGATCTTCCGCTTGAAGAACACCTGCATCGAGTTGCGGGCAGCCGAATCGGCAGGCTCGGAAGCCGAGGCCCTGGAGAGCCGGCTCGAGGCGAAGGGCGAAGGGCTCTTCGGACTGACCCTCGAATCCGAGGACATCGACGAGACCCGCCACGATCTGGAGAAGCTCGGCTTCACCCTCGAGGCCCCTGCCCGCGGGCTCTCCCAGGATGGTCCTTCCGGCGCCTGGCGCCGCTTCAAGACCCTGGATCTGCCCCAGGAAGAAACAGGCGGCATCCGACTCTCGATCGTGGAGCATCTCTCCCTTCCCGAGGAGCTTCCCGCTTCGCTTCCGATTGGAGACGAGAGCGGAACCATCGGCGCCCTCGATCACGTGGTCGTGATCACACAGGATGCCGATCGGGCCCGCTCCCTCTACGGCGATCGCCTCGGGATCCGCCTCGCCCTCGACAAGTCCTTCGAAGACCGCCGATCACGCATCCTCTTCTTTCGGCTCGGCGGCGCAACGATCGAGGTGGGTGCGTCCCTCGATCCTCCAGCGGACCCGGCCCCCGATCAGCTCTGGGGGCTTGCGTATCAGGTAGGCGACATCGATCTCGCTCGGAAGCGGATCCTCGAGGCCGGATTCGATGTGAGTGATGTGCGGAAGGGATTCAAACCCGATACTCGGGTGTGCACGGCGAAGGGTGGCACGCACGGCGTCGCGACGCTGCTCATCGAGCCGCGTACGGCCCTGCGTTGAGGCGTTCAGGAGCCTGGTGACGGGCTCGCGGGAGCCCGCGACAGATCAGTTTGGAGTTGGAGATCCAGTCGGACCATTCCTGTCGTCATCCAGGCGCGTGATGACCAGGGGGGGGGATGTGAATGGACAACCAGAACAGAGGAGGTCGATGTGGAAACCCGTCCGTATTTCCTGGTCGGTGATTTGATTGCGAACGCGGCGACGGGAGCACTCGTGGGCCTCGTGATGGCCTGGCTCTTCGACCCTCAGTGGAACATGTTCGTCGCCATGCTGGCGGGGATGGCACTGGGCATGGCGGTCTCGTTGCCGCCGTCAATCCTGCTGGGCGCGCTCTTTGGCGCCATGGAAGTGATGGTTCCCGTGATGACGACGGGAATGGTCGTGGGAATGATCGTACCGATGGCGGCCAGCATGGGGGAGATCGGGTTGGCGCGGGGGGCCGGGATGGGGGCACTCAGCGGGGTCGCGGTGCTGATGGCCACCTATTGTGCCAACGCAGTGATTCGATCGAAGGGATCGCAATGGACCTCTTGACCCAGAAGAAGTGGGACCGCGCGGCAGCGAACTTCGACCTCATGGCGGGATACGGCCCTGAAAAACGCTGGGAGCCAGTCAAGCGGAGGTTCTTCTCTCGTATGGGAGAGGGCAGGATCCTCTTTCTCGCCGTCGGGACGGGCCTCGATATCCCCTTCTTTCCGGAGAACAAGTCGATCGTCGGAATCGACATCAGCAGTCGCATGCTCGACAAGGCCCGCTCGCGCGCCGAAGCCTACCCCGGAAGCATCGAGCTCCAGCAGATGGATGTCCACGAAATGCCCTTCGCCGAAGGCGAGTTCGATCAGGTTTTCACCTCGTGCACGTTCTGCTCGGTGCCCGATCCCATCAAGGGACTCGCGTCGCTACGGCGTGTGATGAAGCCCGGCGCTGAGCTCCACATGTTCGAACACACCGGAAGCCGCTACTTTCCGTTCAACATCATGATGAATCTGATGACACCGCTTTCGCGACGTTTCGGCCCCGACATGAACCGACCGACCGTTGAAAACGTCCAGGCGGCTGGGTTCGATCTACGCGAGGTCGAGCACGTCTACCTCGACATCGTGAAAACCATTCATGCGACCGCCTGATCTCGATGACGACGAACACCCTCGTGATCCCCGCCACCAGGACGATGCATGAAAACACGCGTCGAGGA
>CBDUYG010000221.1:0-6061 GCA_965371385.1 uncultured Myxococcales bacterium
CATGCTCGACGATGAGACGGTGTATCGGACGCAGACCCGCGTCAAGAAACCCTGAAACGATCTCACGCGTTCTCGTAGCCCCAGCAAGCTTTCACAACGAAGAGCGAGTCGAAAAGACGCGTGCATGGCGACCGAAGGGTTTTTCAACGGGCTGCTAGCTCAGTCCGCCGGGTTCTCGCCTTTCCCGAGCCGTTGGCGTGCGACGTCCGCCCACGAACCCGCCGGATCCAGCTGCAGATAGCGCCGCCAATGATCCCGGGAAGAGTTCCGCTGTGAGAGACGCTCGTAGAGGAGCGCCATGTTGACGTGGAGCTCCGGGTAGAAGGGGTCGGCACGCAGGGCTGCCCGATAGTGGCTCAGGGCAATCTCGCTGCAGCCGTCCTCCTCGAGCAAGTTGGCGAGGTTGAAGTGGGCCTCGACGTGGCAATCGTCGATCTCGAGGCAGCGTTCGAAGCTGCGGCGCGCCGGCACCGGGTTGCCGGCGTTGTAGAGCACGGCGCCCAGGTTGCAGTGCGCGTCCGCGAAGTTGGGGTCGTGCTCGAGGCACTCGAGGTAGGCCGTCATCGCCTCCTCGTAGGTCGCGGGGTCCGCGTCGAGCTGACAACCCTTCTCGAAGAGGGCCAGGACCTGGAGCTTCCGGTCGGCCGCGGAGAGGGGCGCGTCGTCGATGCTCGCGGGCTCGGGATCCGGCTTCTCGCCGCTGAGGAAGTCGAGCACCATCTGGCCTTCGGGCTCGATCAGGACGCCGTCGTGATGAACGACGATGCGCTCGGAGCCCTCGACCCAGAGGCGTAGGGCCGCGAGAGGATCCTCGATGTCGGGCGCGTTCTCCTGCAGCACGCCGATCGCCCGGCGAATGCGCTGGACCGAGATCCCGCTATCGACCATGGAGAGGATCGCCCGCACACAGACGAGATCGCGAAAGTCGAAATCGGGCCGGGAGTCGGGGCCTCGCTCCTCCGACCGCGACTGCACGAGCGCCGTCCGCTTCCAATGGCGCAGACGAGAGGGCGAAACCTTCAGGATTCGCGCGGCATCACGAAGGGTGTAGGTCTCCAAGGTGTCCTTAGACTACCTCTTTTCGCCGCCGTCACCGACGGATTTTCTGTACTGTCGAGAACATGAGCACGACCGCGAGCCCTCCGGCTCCTTCCAGAAGCTCGAGGTCTTCGACGAGGTGCCCCAGCTTCCGAGCGCCTATCGCGAGACCGTCAACATGCTGATCGGGAGAATCGACGAGTCCCCGACGAAGGCCGTCATGAAGCTCGAGCGACGACAGCTCGGCCCCTTCGATCCGGCGACCGACCACGAAGAGACTCAGTGCGCCCGGGAGAGGGCAGAAGAGATCCTTGCGAGCGAGCCCGCTGAGCCTTCCGGACCCGTCGGGGCGGACCAGGCCGCGCTTCGGCTGGCAGACCGCTGTGATTCTCCCGCCGACGGCCGGTGTCACATTCGAGTCCCAGGGTCCGAACACGCTCGAGGTCGTCGTCGCCTGAGCGGGCTCAGGTGGTTGTTGGCCCTCACGCTCGCCGCCGTGTCCCTCGCCTGCAGTCGGAGTGACGGCCGCTGTCCGGACTGCAACGTGATTCTGATCGTCGTCGATACCCTCTCTGCGGACCACATGAGCCTCTACGGCTATCCTCGATCGACGACGCCGCGGCTCGACGCACGCTTCCTCGATCTCGTGATCTTCGAAGAGGCCATCAGCCAATCAACCTACACCACCGCCTCGATGGGCTCGATCATGACGAGCCTCTACCCCTCCCGCCACGGTGTCGGCAGCCACAACAACGTCCACCGCTCCCTTCCGCCCGAAGCCACGACCCTCGCCGGCATCCTTCGGTCGCGCGGGTACGACACCGTCGCATTCAACGCGAATCCACTGATCTCGCAGAGACGCGGCTTCGACACCGGATTCTCGGACTACCAGACGCTCTGCTTCGAAGCCCGTTCGCTCGGGGCCTGGCCGAACTGCGTGAGCGAGAGTGCCCAGACGTGGCTCTCCGAGCGCGAGTCTGATGCGCCCTTCTTCCTGTATCTGCACTATATGGATGTCCACTCGCCCTACATCCAAACCGAGGGCTACAAAGACTCCTTCTACGGGAAGGGTCCGAGTCTCAACGGCCAGCAACTGCGAAGGACGTCCGTCCTCTCGGCCTACTGCTTCAAGGGTCTCGACACGTCACACGCGGATGTCGACTACTACGCATCGCGTTACGACGACGGAGTGCTCTACATCGATCACGTCCTCGATGATCTGCTCTCGTGGCTGGATACGTCGGAGGTGTCGGGGACGACGCCGGAGAACACGGTCGTGGTCATCACGTCGGATCACGGTGAGGCGTTCCAGGACCTGGGCACCTTCTGCCACGGCGGACCTCCCATCGAAGCGCAGATCCATGTGCCGCTGATCTTCCGACATCCGGGATTTCGAAGCGGTCTCGTGGGACAGAATGTCGAGACGATCGACATCGCCCCGACGATCCTCGATTTCCTCGAGCTCGACTCCACCCAACACGTGTTCGACGGAACCTCACTGCTTCCCGATCTGATGGGAATCGAGCGTCCAGCCAGATTCGTCTATTCGGAGGTGCCCCAGTCCGGGGTCGACGTCGATGATTGGGCGATCGTGAGTCGGGCCGTGAAATGGAAGGACACCAAGCTACTCCAGCTCGCCGCCTCGGGCTCCATCCGACTGCTTCGCGACAGCGACGCGGAGCGTGGCTTCGACGGGCCCGGGGCGACCGAGCTCGAGCGGAAGCTCTACGAAGAGCTCGCGGAGCGGGTCAGACAACTCGGCACCCCGGCGTCCCGCGAGGGCGCTGCCGACTTCTCCGTAAGCCCGGAGATAGCCGACGCGCTACGCGCATTCGGCTATCTCGAGGAAACCGACCCCGCGGCGGAACGCACAGTGGATTGAGGGATCGACCCGCCCTCATGACTTCTTGCAGGAACCGGACTGGCCTCGACTCGATGCTGCTGACACCCGTCGACCTCAGTCTCCGCACGTCACCGCCGACTGCGATGTCCGGAACCCGTGGCATCCGCTCGCAGAAGGTGATCCGGAGCTCCGCACGGGCCAGATCCTCCCCCAGCGCGGAAGTGCGGTAGGGAATCGAGGCTCGGGGCATCGTCCTCCACGGATTCCGATTAGAAGGACACGTGGCCTGGGCCTCGGGGGTCCTGACCGACACTCAGGTTTCGCAACTCGATCGACCTTCCGGGAAATCGAAGCTCCGCCCAGGCGGGTAACGAGTAGGAGTGCATCCAGGTTGAAATCGTCACGACAATCGGGGACGGACTGCCGAGGACCACCAGCGGCGGGCGTGGGACGGCGAATCCGAAGCGTCTGGGTCGCCAGGGCCAGGACCGAGAAGAGACCGCAGATCGAGTCCATTCGGCGGGAGACAAGCGAGATGATCTCGAGCTGGGCGGGCGCGAGGAGGAAGATCGCTCCAGCGAACGACACCACCGCGATCGCGGCGATCCACTCGATCCGGTGCCGCGTCATTCGATGCAGCCGGGTTCTCGCAGAGCACCCTCGACTTCGTCGGGTACGTCCACATCCAGATCGGATTCCGGGCTTCGGGCGGCCTCGCCGCCTTCGATGACGAGCCTGACCCGGCTTTGAAGCGATCGTGAGGCATCCTGAGCTCGGAGCTGCGCGCCAGTCGGATTGCGCGCTCCTCTCCCCTGGGCCGATCCAGCTTGTAGAGTCCAGACCTCCCGGCGCGATGCTCGACTACAATCTTCCACGGGTGCTCCCGGAGCGAGTTCATATTCGTCCCGTAAATCGCCAACTCGGAGAATGTTCCACGGCGCTTCGTCTCACGAGCGGAGAACAACGGCTGACCATCCAGTGCAGCCGTGGAGACATAGGAGTTTCAAGCTGCAGGATCGAACACGTCCGTCAACACACAGTATGACGAACCGCCCGGATTGACGTGCAGATTGTCCCGCTCCGAGCCATCAATCTCCGTGAGGTCGTAGCTGAACGTATCGATCGCCGTCTCGCCCGATGGACCGCATCGTCACGCCGACAGGATTCCCGTCTTGGACCGGGAATCTGCTGGCTTGGCAGCCGGATTCGTTGGGTTATGCTGGGATCAGGATGTCCCCGGACGAAGAATCCGGGGCTGGTTTTCGTTCGAATCCGTATCGATCCGGAAGTCTTACGAAACCCACTGCGGAAGCGATTGTCGTGCTGGTGCTGGCCCCGGACTTCAAATCCGGTGGGGGGTGTGGCGACACGTCCCCGGCGGGTTCGATTCCCGTCCGCTTCCGCCATGTGTCGCTCGGCCAGTCGCTGGGCCGACGTCAGACCCGGGTGCTGCCTCTAGCGCTCCGCCGCCTCGATCCGAGCCGTTCCGAGTTGCTCGAGAGGTTCCGAATCTGGGAGATGCATCGAGGAATGGGTCTCCGGCTCCATCGCGCACTCTGACCGACATGGAGCAACGTCGGACGCCCCTGAGGTGTCGGCTGTGCGTCCGACCCGATCAACGGTCCACGTTTCAGAAGCTGCGGCGCAGCGGCGCCGATCGACCGAAGAGATAGCCCTGGCCGAAAACGATCCCCAGGCTCTGGATCGTCGCCAGCTCTTCGCTGGTCTCGATCCCCTCCGCAATCACCGTTGCGTTGATCGAGGCCGCGACCGAGTTGAGCGCGCGCAGCAGCTCCTGGCGCGGGGGATCCGTGTCGATGCCGCGCACCAGGGTGAGGTCGACCTTGATGAAATCGGGACTCAGCTCCATGATGGCTTCGAGGGAGCCGTACGCCACCCCGGTATCATCGAGAGCAATCTGGAAGCCGAGCCCCGCGTAGTAGTCGCGCGCCTCGCGAAAGATATCGAAGTTGTTGATGGACTCCTTCTCCGAGATCTCGAAGACGACGTCGCTCGGCCGCAGGCGAAGCTTCTCGAGCGTCTGGCGCAGCACCTCGTCCTGGAACGCGGGGTCGTGGATCGCGGTCGGAAGGCAATTGAGGAAGAGCAGCTTGCCGGGGGTGAGTCCCCGAGCCCCCTGCAACGCCTTGCGCCGGCAGAGACAATCGAGCTCGAAGACCAGCCCCGTCTTCTCCGCCATATGGAAGAGCGCGTCGGGGGTATGGAGGTCGGTATCCCACGGACCGCGTGAGAGCGCTTCGTAGCCCACGAACTCCCGGGTCGTGATGTTGACGATGGGCTCGTAGAGGACGGTGATGTCTTCGACGAGCACGAGATCCCGAAACTCCTTCGCCAGGGTACGCTCTTCGATCTGCGCATTGAGAGCGGCATCCGCTCGGGCTCGTTCGATCGTCGTGTGGATCTCGCGTTCTTCCCTCAGCCCCGGGTTCCGAATCAGCACAGACGAGCCGACGGGTAGGTAGACCACATTCCGCTTGTACGGATAGAGGAGTCGCTTTCCACTCGCAGCAATGTGCTCGCGCAGACGCTCGACGAAGCCTTCCACCTCGGTGCGATAGAATTCATCCGCGCTGCGGGGTCGGAAGAGGAAGATCAGCCACTCGTCGACACCCGGGTCGCCCCGGACGATCAGGTCGTTGGGCTCGATACCGTCGGCGCAGGCTTCCAGGACCAGGGCGCGCAGCTTCTCGGTGCAGAGCCGATGGGGCTCGACGCCGAACTGGTGCTCGATCTCCTCGAGCGCCGCCGAGTCGACCACGACTACGGCCATCGCACCCTTTTCCCGCAGCTCCCGCGCGATCGTCTCGAGCGAGTCGGAATAGCGACCCAGCGGATCGGGACTGGGAGCCAGACGTAGCAGGGGCGACCGTTCGGACGGAGCACTCATGGGCTCCTCATCGGCTCAATCACAGACGGGGTTGAGGACTGCGGCGAGGCACTCTCCTGTATGGGAGCCCGGCGCTGCGGCGACCTCGGCGGGGGAGCCGGTAGCGACGATGCGCCCTCCCCCGGGGCCACCTTCCGGCCCAATGTCAATCAAGTAGTCACTCGCACGGATGACGTCGAGATTGTGCTCGACGACGATCACGCTTCCACCAGAATCGATCAGCTCGTCGAGACAGCCGAGGAGCGTGTGGATATCCGAGCCGTGAAGGCCCG
>CBDUYG010000222.1:0-5999 GCA_965371385.1 uncultured Myxococcales bacterium
CGGTCGACCGATGACGCGATCTCGTGCGAAGTCCCAGCGGATCATCAGTATGGCCTTGTCACCGTGAGAGCTGGGACCCATCTGGAGCTGATCGCCGGACGTTGCGAGGAAGAATGCGTCGCGATACTTCGGCGGCAGGGGGGCATAGCTCTCGGGGACGTAGACCAGCTGAACCGGGGAAACCGAGGGCGAAAATGAGACATCGGCGTGGGAGCTGATCGACCAATCCGTCCCGTCATAACCGTAGTTCTCGCCGCGCTCGACTTCGACAAATCGATCGACCGATGGACCGACATCGGTGACGAACATGCGGCCATCCACGAACTCGAGGCCGAATGGATTCCTGAAGCCGGAGGCCCAGACATAGTTCTCGGGCTTCTTGCGATCCCCGTCCCGGTAGAAGGGATTGTCGGGGATGGGGTCCCCATCGAGGGTCATACGCAGGATCTTGCCGACGGTCGAATGGATGTCCTGGGTGAGCGCCGGTACGTGGGCATCGCCGACATTCACATAGAGATGCTCCCCCACCACCGCCATCGGGCCGATCATGTGGGAAGAATCGGCGACCTGATCCTCGAAGATGTCGGTGAACGCGATCGACTCGGAGGGGAGCAGGGAAAAGCGCTGGGGCTCGCTCTGGAAGCGCACCACGTTGCTGCGAATGCTGCCGCCTTCGTCGTGGTAGGAGAAGGAAACGAATACGTGACCTCGCTCTGGATCGAGGGCGATTCCCGCCATGCCGAGCTCGAGAAAGCGTCCGCTCTCCTCGATCGGAGGCATCGGCTCGAGATGAAAGAAGTTCTTGGCGAATACATGCACGCTGCGATCGTTCGTCACGACCTTCACGGTTCCGAGCAACTCGGTTACGAAGTAGAGCGGATCCTTGGGGCCCGGCCCGGGGTTGGGGACGAAGGCGATCGCGGTAGGAAAGGAGTACCCCGACGTATCCACGTCGAGGGCGAAACCGGGGAGAACGCTCCAGTCGGCCTTCCAATCCTCCGGCGCGGCATCGCCGGCGCGTGCCGCACCGCTGAAAGAAAGGGAGGAGAGCGACAGCACGAGACTGCAGAGCAGGGCCCGGTGGGATGCGGGAATACGGCGAAGCAGGGGACGATGGTGGGGCGGCTGGCGCGGTGTGGGCCGCATCAATGCTCGTACCTCATTGGGCTTTGTCCCCCGCCCCCAGAAATCCAGACTCGACCCTGATCGCGCGCGGAGTCTACCGGATCGAGAATTCAACCGTCAGCACGCGGGTTCCAGCTCTATTGTCGGCGAATTGCCTCTCCACCTGTAACGTCTCTGCGCCGATCGCCGCGGCTGAGCATGCTCGATCCCTGGGAGCGCTGGGAAGCACTCGAAGCAACGCCGGAGGTGGCCGGCCACGTGTCCATCCACGCAATCATGGTCCATAGCGGCGCAGCGTATCGACGAGCCGAGGCCCCCCTCAATCCCCCCTCACATAACGCTGGCCAAGGTGCGTCATCCCCGCCGCCGCTCCGCCTGCGAGCAGCCAGGCGGGGTGCAGGAAGATCGCGAGCAGAGTCCCGTCGAGCAGCGACATGCCGGCGATCATGCGAGGGATGAGGGGAAACGAGTAGGGGACACCCCGGGTGTTCTCGTGGCGCGCCACCGCGGTGACGAGCACGGTATAGAGAAACTGGCTTCCGGCCGCGACGGCGAGCAGCGGCGAGAGCGTACCCCCCACCGCCCAGGCGGTGACGACGAAGACCATCGCCCGGGTCCCCGCCATGATGAAGACCGCGCCGGCGAACTGCTTGTGAAAGCGGTCGTAGCCGAAGATCAACGCGAGCAGGACCAACCCCGGTGCGATCGCGGTCGGCTGCGGCGCCATCGCGAGCAACGAGAATGCGATGGCGAAGAGAAGGGCGGTCAGGCCCCTGGCGGCGGCGAGCGAGATCCTGCGGGCCGGGATCGGGCGGAAGGGCTGGTGCTCCGCGTCCCAGTCGCGATCGAAGACGTCGTTGAGCGCCATCCCCCCGCAGTAGAAGGCCGAGAGCGAGACGGCCAAGAGCAGCACGACCCCGGGCCGAAGCGGAGCGCCGCAGAGCAGCGCCGCGGTGAGGACGTTCATCCAGACCGTCGGCAGGTTGCTGACCCGGCAGATCGTGAGCAGCGTCTTCACGCGCAGGCGGGGTCGCTCACGTGGCTCCGGCGCTGCTCGATCGTCGACCCGCGAACCCGGTGCCCTCATTCCCACCACCTCCCCCTCAATCCTCGAAGACGTGGTCGAGGATGAGGTCTCGAACGTCGATTGCGGCGATCCTGCCGCCGTCGACCAGCCGGGGCTCTGACGAGGCGAGGATTGGAGTGTTGTCGGGCTCGCCGGTCACGACCCCGTGCGATCCCTTGACGAGGGTCGCGTCGAGGGGCGTCACGTCCATGGTGTACCGGAACCCGAGCGCCTTGCGGGCCAGGATGCTTGCCACCTTCAGTGTCGGGAAGCGGATTTGGGGATCGACGAAGAGCTCGACCGGGTCGTAGCCGGGCTTTCGGTGGATGTCGACCATCCGGGCGTAGTCGGGCGCGAGCTCGTCGTCGAGCCAGAAGTAGTACGTGAACCAGCTGTCGGGCTCGGCGAGCAGGACGAGCTCGCCGGAGCGCGGGTGGTCGAGCCCGAAGTCGCGCTTGTCGTCGCCTTGTAGCACGCGCGCGACGCCCGGGGTGCCCTCGAAGAGCTCGCGTACGCGGGAGATGTCGCGCGCGTCCTCGATGTAGACGTGGGCGATCTGGTGGTCCGAGACCGCGAACGCCCGGCAGGAGCCCGGGTCGAGGTATTCGAGGCCGAGATCCAGCTTGACGTTGATGTAGCCGGATTCGCGCAGGATGCGGTTGGGGTGAACGGGGCGCTCTACGGGCGTGATCCCGTACTCGGAGAGAACGATCACCCGAACGCCCCGATTCTGGAAGAAGTCGAGTAGCTGTCCGCAGACGGCGTCGATCTCAGAGAGAGCCTTCGAGAGGTCGGAGCCGGGCCCGCTGCGCTGCAGCACGTAGTCGAGGTGGGGGAGATAGACGAGGTTGAGGGTCGGGGCGAAACGCTCCTCCAGCTGCATCGCGGCCTTTGCGATCCACTCGCTGGAGCGGATGGTGGTTCGCGGACCCCAGAACTCGAATAGCGGGAAGTCGCCGATCCGATCGGTCAGCTCTTCGCGCAGCTCGAGGGGGCAGGCGTAGAAGTCGGGCAGCTTGAGGCCGTCTGCACAGTAGAGCGGCCTCGGCGTGAGGGTGTAGTCCGCGCTCGTCGCCATGGCGTACCACCAGAACGTATTCGCACAGGTGAACGCCGGATCGCGGCGTCGCGCCACCTCCCAGACCTTCTCGCTCTCGACCAGCCGATTGCTCTGGCGCCAGAGCCAGACCTCGTTGAGATCCCGGAAGTACCAGCCGTTGGCCACGATGCCGTGCTCGCTCGGCAGCTTGCCGGTCAGGTACGTGGCCTGGGCGGAGCACGTGACCGCGGGAGTGACGGCTTGAATTTCAGAGTGCTGCTGCGCGAAGCGGGAGAGATGGGGAGTGTGCTCTCCAATCAAGGGGCCGGTCAGCCCGACCACGTCCAGCACCACCGTTCGCTGCAAGGGATGATCCTTCCTATCGGTCTATCGTTCTATCGTCGTGCGAGCTGACGACGCGCCCACTCCAGCTCGCGGACGATGTCGATCGCCACCCGGGGCGACCTGAGTGAATCGGGCAGGACGCCCCAACTGTAGGTCTCTACCTCGTAGGCGACATCGGCCGGGAGGCACGAGAGCTTCGGCAGCAGCTCCTCGAGGAAGAAGCGGGTGGTGCCGCAGGGTCCGAGGTGCTCGGCGAAGATCGGCACGTGGAAGTGCACGCGGCTCTCGCGCAGGCGTGAGCGCCGCTCGTCGTTCATCGCGGCGAAGAAGTCGGGCAGGTCGGGGTAGCGGGAGAGGGACCCGTCGTCCCAGCGAGCCACCACCTGATGCAGATAGCTGGGCTCGTCGAAGCTCGAGATCGCGTCGATTTCGTGCGGCAGCACGCGCAGAGCCGACGAGATCTGGACCTTGGCGATCCGGACGCCCGCCGCGAGCAGAACCTTGAGGCAGTCTCCGGGCTCCTCGAACTCGACCGCCTGATGGCAGCAGTCGAAGCAGAGCCCGGCGAGATCGGCCAGCTGGGGGGGCAGATCCATCCTCTCGAAGAAGCTCACCGCCTGGGCGCTGGTCTCGAGGACGCAGCAGGGCTCGGGCTCGAAGGCCAGCACGATCCTGGGCCCGCCGGACTGCCGGATCTCGTCCAGGTGCTGCAGGGCCAGGGCGACGTGACGCCGAACGATCGGCCAGTCCTGCTCCTCGAAGCCCGCCGCGAAGGCGATGGGGACCGTCGAGATCGAGCCCGCGACGCCTTTCGGGAGCCAGCCCGCGAGCAGGTCGGCGAGGCGCCGGGTATAGGCGACGCGCTCCGGATCCCTCCAGTCGGGCAGGTAGACCCTCTGCTTGACGCCGGCGCCGTGGAACCGGCCATGGGGAAAGCCGTTCACGCTGAGGACGAAGCAGTCGTGCTCCGCGCACCACTCGGAAAAGAGCTTCGCCTCCCGCTCGTCGAGCTCGCCGGCCGCCCGGGCCGAGAGCCGCAGTCCGATCGGAAAGGCCTCGTTCGGGGAGATGCTCCGCTTGACCTCGAGCAAATGGGAGTCGAGATTGGCTCGAACGTCCTGCCAGGCCTCGCCGGGATGGATGTTGGTGCAATAGGTGAGCACGCTCAGGGCGACCTCTCAGCCGGACTCACTCGCCCCGCGCGCCGGCAGGGGATCCGCCGCTGCGGAGCGCCAGGGACTCGACACAACTCTTCATCAGCGGGATGTCGATGCGATCGACCTCGGTCCCGCAGCCGATTCCGTTCAGGAGCGTGATGCAGAGCTCGCCGCCCAGATGCTCGCGGAAGTCCGAGAGGGCGCGCTCGACCTCGAGGGATTGAAGCGCGGAGTGGTAGAGGTCGAAGCCGATGTCCTCGAGCAACGCGAGGATCTGGCGGAGGGAATCCTCGCCGAGCATTCCCGCCCGGCAGGAGTAGGTCGAATCGATCGCAATGCCGATCGCAACGGCTTCGCCGTGCCGGAGCGAGCCGCCGGTCAGCTCTTCGAGCTTGTGCGCGGCCCAGTGGCCGAAGTCCAGCGGCCGAGCCGAGCCGAGCTCGAAGGGGTCGCCGCTGGTCTGGATGTGCTCGAGGTGCAGCTCGGCGCAGCGAATGATCATCGACTCCATGGGCGAGGGCGCGAAGCTCGCGAGGGCACGGCGCCCCTCGTAGAGCGAGTGGAAGAAGTCCGCGTCCTTAATGAGCGCGACCTTGATCGCCTCGGCGATGCCGCCGCACAGGTCCCGCTCACTCAGGCTGCCCAGCAGGTCGAAATCGTTGACGACCGCGAAGGGCGGCGCGAAGGTGCCGAGGAAGTTCTTCCGCCCGCCGAAGTTGACGGCGTTCTTGACCCCGATGCCCGCGTCGTTCTGGGCCAGGGTGGTGGAGGGCATGCGGATCAGGCGGATGCCGCGATGGGCGGTCGCGGCCGCATACCCCATGGCATCGAGCACAGCGCCGCCTCCGATCACGAGCGCGTACGAGTGCCGGCA
The DNA here is from genome assembly GCA_965371385.1 of uncultured Myxococcales bacterium. GTDB lineage: Bacteria > Myxococcota_A > UBA9160 > UBA9160 > UBA4427 > CBDUYG01. The sequence continues at coordinate 5,607 of CBDUYG010000222.1, forward strand.
GATCGAGTGCTTGGCCACGAGGTCGTAGAATCGACTCACCTCTCTCGGATCCCGCTTGCAGACCTCGCCCCCCCGAACGATCAGCGGCTCGCTGACCAGCTCCAGGAGAGGGCCCTGACTCGCGGCGAAGCGCTCGATCCGGCCCGGCAGGCCCGGGTCGGCGGCCAGCAGTCCGGAGTCGATGACGGGGAGGATCCGGCTCGTCGCGGCACCGCTCCGGGCGAGAACCTCGGGCAGAGCGGGGTTGGATGGGGAGAAGACGTCCCGAGTGAAGACGACGGGGTAGTCGTACGCGACTCGCAGTGATTGAAGAACCTCGTGCATGCTGCGAACCTTTCGATCCTCGGGGGCGCGCCCCCCCAATCGGACGCTTCGGATGATACCTGGAGTGAT
>CBDUYG010000223.1:0-5997 GCA_965371385.1 uncultured Myxococcales bacterium
CCACGATTTCTCGCCGATGTCGTGGCGCGTCACGAAGACCGCCCGGCCCTCCGCTTCGAAGGGCGCAGCTGGAGCTATCGCGAGGTGGAGAGCGAGGTCGAGAGGCTCGCAAAAGGCCTCGTCGCCGCGGGCGTCGTAAAGGGAGCCAGGGTTGCCGTGCTGATGGCCAACCGGCCAGAGTGGGTCTTTGCCGCCTTCGCGATCGCGCGCGTCGGGGGGCTGTTGGTTCCGGTCAGCACCTTTGCGACGGCGGAGGAGCGCGATCACATCCTGCGCCACAGCGACACCTCGCTCCTGCTGATGCAAGGCGAACTGCTGCGCCGGGACTTCGCGGGCGAGCTGCTGGAGCGACACGAAGCGATTGCGGGAGGAAGACCCGGCCACGTTCTCTGCCCTGCACTGCCCCAGCTGCGGCGAATCTTCGCTCTCGGACTCACCCAGGCACGCGGCGCCATCGAGCCCTTCAGCCGCATCCAGGATCCATCGGGCGACGTCTCGAGCGAGCTCGTGCAAGCCCTCTCGGACGAAGTCACACCCTCGGACGATGGCGTACTGATCTACACCTCGGGCACCACCCAGGCTCCCAAGGGCGTTCTCCACTACCAGCGTGCGCCGGTCATCATGAGCTGGCGCTACGCCGAGCTCTATGGCCTCACGCCGGACGACGTGATCTGGACGGCCCAGCCCTTCTTCTGGACGGCGGGAATCGCCATGTCCCTCGGCTCCGCCTTCGCGAGTGGCGCCAGACTCGTCCTCCAGGAGACCTTCGACGCAGGTCGGGCCCTCGAGCTCTTCGAACGCGAGGGCGTCACCCTCCCCTTCGCCTGGGGACATCAGGAACAGGCTCTCGCCGAGCATCCCAGCATCGGCGATCGGGACCTCCAGCGATTGCGCCGGGTCAACTTCAACTCTCCCCTCGCTCCCATCGTGGGTGTCACGCGCGACGATTGGGGCTTTCGCGGTGCATACGGGCTGAGCGAGACCTTCACCCTGCTGAGCGCCTTTCGCGCCGACGACCCCGCTCTGCTGCGCAGCCGATCCAGCGGCCCGGCCCTGCCGGGCATGCAGATCCGCATCGTGGATCCCGAGAGCGGTGCCGTCTGCGGGACGGGTGAAGAAGGTGAAATCGCGGCGCGCGGACTCACGCGGATGTGCGGGTACAGCAAGGTCGCACCCGAGCTCGTCTTCGACGACGAGGGATTCTTTCATACCAGCGATGCCGGCTTCATCGACGATCGAGGCCACCTCCACTGGGAAGGCCGCCTCTCGAGCATGATCAAGACCGGGGGAGCCAACGTTTCGCCGGTCGAGATCGAGGCAGCCCTCGAGCAATTTCCGGGCCTCCGGGTCGCCCAGGCGGTCGGCGTCCCTCACCCGGTGCTGGGAGAAGCGATCGTGCTCTGTACCTCGACCGGCGATGGAGGCGGCATTGCCGAGGACGAGATACGCGAGTATCTGCGCGGGCGACTCGCGGCCTACAAGATTCCGCGCGTGGTGCTGGATTTTCGCGAGTCGGAGCTCTGCTTCACCGGAAACCAGAAGGTCCAGGTCGGCAAGCTGCGCGAGGCCGCGCTCGAGCGCCTTCAGAGAGACGGGGTGACGATCGGAGGCTTTCGCTACGCAGCGCCTGGGAGTTGAGCGACCCGGCGGCCAGGCTCGATCCCCGGCACCCCCCATGCGCGCGGTAATCTCCAGTCGACTCTGCGACTTGCCGATGCTTTCTTCATGCCGGAAGAAACGAGCCTGGGGCCCGCCCGCGCCGCAGCCGGCGCAACACTGCTCACCCTCGTCGCGATCGCGATCGCCGCTCTCTGGCGCATCGACTACCTCCCGACTCACGACGGCCCCCAGCACATCTACACCATTCACGCCGCGAACCACCTCTCGGATCCCGCGAATGGATACTCGCGCCATCTCGAGCAGGGGCACCCCGTCACGAGCTACGGCTTCTACGTCCTCTTCGCGCCGCTGGATCTCATCCTGCCCTGGAAGGACGCAACCCGGATCGCGCTCTCGGGGATGGTGCTGCTCTGGATCTTCGGCTGCGTCGTGCTGGCTCGAAGCCTGCACAGGGAACGGATCTGGCTGGGCATCGCCCTAGCGGGCGCGAGCTTCCAGTGGAGCCTCTACATGGGGCTCTTTTCCTTCCACATAGCCACCAGCTTCGGACTCTGGATCCTCGCCTTCGCGATCGCGCGCAGGAGCTGGGGAACGCGCGATCGGCTCCTGCTCGCCATGCTCCTGGTCCTTCAGGCCGTGATGCACGTCTTCCCCGCTGTCCTCACGGCCGGCTGCATCGGGCTCGTCGCTCTCGCGCGCTCGCCCCGGGAAAAGTGGCCGAGAGAGCTCGGCCTCGGCCTCGCGATGGCGGCGCCCGTGCTCGGGCTGCTCTGCGGGCTGCTCGCCGTTGCTTCGGACAATGTCGTCTTTCACGACCGGGCGGGCTCGGGTTTCACGCTCACCTGGCCGCCGCTCTGGACCCTCGCCAAGTGCTTCATGGGTGGGCCGGGCTGGCGCGCCTGGCCGCTGCTCGTCCTCGCGCTCTTCGCACCGTGGTTCATCTGGCTTGGCTCCCGTCGTGGCGAGGGCTCTGACGGTGGCGAGGGCTCTCAGCGTGGCCAGGGGACTCTGGATCTGGTCTTCGCCGGCGCCGGCGTCATCGCCCTGGTCTGCGCCATCGCTTTTCCCCTGCACATCGCGGTGTGGGACCTCTTTTCCGTTCGATTCCTTCCCCTCGCGATGACGCTGCTGATCCTCGCGATTCCTTTCGAGTCCATCCAGCCAATCGGGCTGCGTCACGCTGCGGCCGCGGCTCTCGCCCTCTTCTCGCTGGCGAGCACGGGATGGGCGCTTCAGTACAACGTCGAGCTCGACGAGCGCAGCCGCGAATCCCTCGCCGGGCTCGAGGCCGATCTCGATCGCACGGGCGCCCGCATCGCCATCGTGATGGATCCCTTCCTCGGACGACCTCTCGAGGATCGGGACGCGCCCTTTCCCTTCGCGGTGCCGATGCTCAATCTCGGTCAGCTCTACTCCACCGAGCAGGGAGGTGTGCCGGCCGACACCTTCGCGATCTCTCCGCCCACCCATCACGTGCTCTTCCGACGGGAGGGAGCAACCTTTCCAGCTTACCCATCCCGGAGCTATCCGATCCTCCTCGCCGCACCCGAGAACCGGGGCGACCAGGAGCTTCGCAAGAAGATCACGACCTACGTTGCCTCCCGCGCCTCGGAGTTCGAGGACGTGATCCTCTGGGGCGAACCGGAGGATGCCGAGCTGCTGATCGCGCGGGGCTTCACTCCCGATTGGCACCATGAGGGCCTGATGCTCGCCCGCTTCGAAGGCTGCCCCTTCGCCGTCGAGATCGACCAGGAGAATGGGCCCGCGAGCCTCCCCCCCGGCAGCGTGATCGAGATGGGCTGGTATCCCCTGCTCGAGGTGGCGAAGCGGCTCGTCGTGAGCCCGGGGGCCCACCCCCTCGAGCGCGTTCCGATCGCAAACACTCCCTGTGGCTCGATCTGGCTTCGCGTCCGGGCAACGACCGGGAATCCGGGTGACGGGCCGGGCCATCTGCGTGTCTGCCACGGCGCCGACGCCGAGGGCCGGCTCATCCTGGCCGATACTCGGCGGGCGCCGGTCCTTCGCTGCCGGCTGGTTGCTCTCGACGACCCGCGCTCCGAGTTGCACACGGCGGCGGGAGCCTTCCGGACCCGCTGAGCGAGGCTCCGGTGCGGGAGCGAGGCGGACCCGCTGGAGGACGATCGTGCCGGCCCGATCTCGGTTAGAATTCGCTCCATGAGCAAGGGATATCGTAGCTACACGACCACTCGCGGGCGCAACATGGCCGGAGCGCGCGCCCTCTGGCGCGCCACGGGCATGACTGATTCGGACTTCAACAAGCCGATCATCGCGATCGCCAACAGCTTCACCCAGTTCGTCCCCGGTCATACCCACCTGTGGGACATCGGTCAGCGTGTGAAGCAGGTCATCGCAGAGGCCGGGGGCTACGGGGCCGAGTTCAATACGATCGCGGTCGACGACGGCATCGCGATGGGCCACGACGGGATGCTCTACTCACTCCCGAGCCGGGATCTGATCGCCGATAGCGTCGAGTACATGGTGAACGCCCACGTGGCCGATGCCCTCGTCTGCATCTCGAACTGCGACAAGATCACCCCCGGCATGCTGATGGCCGCGATGCGCCTCAACATCCCCACCATCTTCGTCTCGGGCGGACCGATGGAGGCCGGCAAGGCCGAGGGAACCTTCGATCGCAACGGCAATCCCCTGCCCGAGTCCCTCGATCTGATCGATGCCATGATGCAGGCGGAGAACGAGGATATCGATGACGCGACCCTCGACATCATCGAGCGCTCGGCCTGCCCGACCTGCGGATCCTGCTCGGGCATGTTCACGGCCAACAGCATGAACTGCCTCGCCGAAGCTCTCGGCGTCGCCCTGCCCGGCAATGGCAGCCTGCTCGCCACCCACGCCATGCGCTGGGAGCTCTTCGAACGCGCGGGCGCGCGCATCGTCGAGATGGCGAAGAGCCATTACGTAGACGGCGATGCCGGGGTGCTGCCGCGCAACATCGCCACCTACGAGGCGTTCGAGAACGCGATGACCCTCGATGTCGCGATGGGCGGCTCGACCAATACCGTGCTCCACCTGCTCGCGATCGCCCACGAAGCCCAGGTCGACTTCGGGATGGACGACATCGATCGGATCTCGCGCGGGGTTCCGACGCTCTGCAAGGTGGCTCCCTCTTCGAGCTACCACATGGAGGACGTCAGCCGCGCAGGCGGGGTATTCACGATCCTGGGCGCCCTCGACCGCGCAGGCAAGCTCAACCGCAACGTCCGGAGCGTCCACGCTTCGAACCTCGAGGAAGCCATCGCGCGCAACGACATCCGCCTGGCGAGCGCCGATGAGCAGTCCCGGCGGCGAGCACTCGCGGCCCCCGGTGGCGTTCGCACCACCGAAGCCTTCTCCCAGGACAAGTATTTCGACACGCCCGATCTCGACGCCGAGGAGGGCTGCATTCGCGAGGCCGAGTTCGCCTACAGCCAGGACGGTGGACTCGCCGTGCTGAAGGGCAACCTCGCCGAAGACGGCTGCATTGTGAAGACGGCGGGAGTGGACGAATCGATCCAGGTCTTCGAAGGACCCGCGCGCATCTTCGAATCCCAGGAGAGTGCCTGCCAGGGCATCCTGGGCGGCGACGTGAAGGCCGGCACCGTGGTCGTGATCCGCTATGAGGGTCCGCGCGGAGGACCGGGCATGCAGGAGATGCTCTATCCCACGACCTACATCAAGTCGAAGAAGCTCGGCAAGGAGTGTGCGCTGATCACGGATGGCCGCTTCAGCGGCGGCACCTCGGGGCTCTCGATCGGACACGTCTCACCGGAGGCGGCCGAAGGGGGTGCGATCGGTCTCGTCGAAGACGGCGACCTCGTTCGCATCGACATCCCCGAGCGACGAATCGACCTCCTGCTTTCGGATGCAGAGCTCGCCGATCGACGCGCCGCCATGGAGGCCCGCAAGAACGCCTGGCAGCCCCTCGAGAAGCGCCAGAGGGTTGTTTCCCAGGCTCTTCGCGCCTACGCCCTGATGGCGACGAGCGCGGCGCGCGGAGCCGTTCGCTGTCTGGATGGGCTCTCGGCGAAACGCGGCTGAAACCGGAGACGAGGAGTGACGGGGGCAGCTCCGTCTTCGGCCGTCTCGGCCCACGATCGCCCGGCAAGGCTCATCTCGAGTCACTCCGTGCGAGCAAGCGGCCTCAGTCCCCCGCCGAGTTGAACGGAACCTCGATGGGTCTCGACGTCGGCACCCCGCCCCCAGGCTTGCGTAGGCCGGGACTGATCTTCAGCGCCATGATCTTGCGCCAATCGTGAATCCGCTTGCGAAAGCCGATCGTGAGCAGGGGCTGGAGCGTCGCCACATTGTTCTTCTGATCCGGATCGTCGACGATGTCGTAGAGCTCGACGCTCCCCCAGG
>CBDUYG010000224.1:0-5957 GCA_965371385.1 uncultured Myxococcales bacterium
GCGGCGAAGGCATCGCCAGGGCCTTCCCAAGGTCGAGAATCGCCCCGGCCTGCGGACGCGCATCTATGCCGCCGCCAGGCACGAGGAAGTCTCCCATGTGCTCTGCTCTCCCGATCTCTTCTCCTCCGAGATCATGGGCGGCAGCCAGCCCGACATCATCAACGCCGAGGGCGACATCGCACCGACCAGCGGTGCCCTGATCGCCCACGATCCGCCCGAGCACACCCGCCAGCGCCGGATCGTGAATCGGGGCTTCACCCCGCGCCGGATCGCGGCACTCGAGCCCCAGATCCGCAAGAACGCCGAGGAGCTCTTCTCGAGCTTCGAAGGACGGCGGACGTGCGACCTGATGGCCGAGTTCGCGAATCCCCTGCCCGTCAGCGTGATCGCCGACCTGCTGGGCCTCGACCCGGCTCGACGTGACGATTTCAAGCGCTGGTCCACCGCCCTGATCGTCGGCTCGACCCAGCCCGGAGAGGGATATGGCGGGCACATCCAGCTCTTCCGCGAATTCCGCTCGTATATGAGCGACGTGATCGAGGCCCGGCGCGAGGCACCGGGAGAGGATTTGATCTCCACTCTGATCCACTCGGGTGAGGACGAGGGCATCCTGAGCACCGACCAGGTCATCTCGTTCGCGACGCTGCTGCTGGCCGCAGGCTCCGAGACGACGACCAACGTGATCGGCAATGCGCTGCTCGCCCTCTTCGAGCATCCGGATCAGCTCGCCAGGGTCCAAGGGGACCCGGGCCTGATCCCCCAGCTCGTCGAAGAGACCCTCCGCTACGACCCACCGATCCAGTTGACCATGCGGATCGCAACCCAATCCAGCGAGCTCGCCGGAGTCGTGATTCCGAAGGGTTCGATCGTCGCGGTACTCCTGGGCTCGGCCAATCGCGACGAAGCCGTCTTCGACGATCCCGAGCGATTCGACATCGAGCGAACGAACGCCAAGGAGCACCTGGGTTTCGGATTCGGCAATCACTACTGCATCGGGGCATCCCTCGCGCGTCTCGAAGCGACGATCGCCCTCGAGATGATCCTGGGGCGGCTCGAGGGACTCGAGCTCGAGGACAGCCTCACTCCGGGCGAGATCGAGCGTCACGGATCGTTCCTGGTGCGCGGGCCGAAATCGCTGCCCGTTCGCTTCGCGGCACCTTACGCAGGCTGCTAGGCCGGGCCACGTTGCGATCGCGCGAGGGCTGCGGGTACTCTTGGCGCTCATGCCAGGCCTTCTTCCGCTCCTCCAGCGCAACCGCGGATTGCTTGCCGCCCTCGCGATCCTGGCGGGAGGAGTCGCACTCCATCTGCTCGGCTCACCCCGATTCGGCCTCGACGACGCCTATATCTCCTATCGCTACGCGGAGAACTGGGTTCAGGGCCAGGGACTCGTATTCAATCCGGGCGAACGCGTCGAGGGCTACTCCAACTTCCTGCACGTCGCGCTCATCGCCCTGGGCCGGCTCGCCATTGCGGGAGACTCGATCCACTTCTGGTCCGTCTTCCTCAACACGCTCTTCATGGCCGGTGCGATCACGCTGCTCCATCGCGAGCTGCGAAATCGCTACGGAGCCGCTCCAGCGACCGTGGCCGCCCTGCTCTTCGCATCGGCCCCACCGGTCTGGAAGGTCGTGAACGATGGACTCGCGACCTCCCTGGTCGTGCTGCTCCAGGTGGGGCTCTGGATCTTCGCCGAGCGTGCCCGGCGCGACGAGGTGGGGTTCTCGCGCCGCGATGAGATCTGGCTGTGGATCACCATCGGAACGCTGGTCTTGACCCGGGCGGATGGCTTCGTGATGCCCGTGATCGCGATCGTCTATCTGTTTCTCCTCGGACGCTCTCGACTCGCCCTGCGAAGCACTGCGGTACTGACCGCGGTCTTTGCGGTGTGCACCCTCGCGCGGCTCCTCTATTACGGCTACCCGCTGCCCAATACGGTCTACGTCAAGATCGCGTTCGGACTGGCCGAGCGCGTCGGCTTCGCCCTCGATTATCTGGATCGATTTCTGCTCGGTAGTGCGCTGCTTCCCTACGCCGTCATTCTGGCCGGCTCGGCGGTCCTCTCCCTGACTTCCGTGGCGCGCCGCCCGGAGAGCTGGCGCATTGCGTTCGCGCCGGAGGTCTTCCTGGCGCTCGGCTGGCTCGCCTATCTCGTCTATGTCGGGGGAGACGTCCTCGGCATCCGCTGGCTGCTGATTCTGCTGCCTCTGGGAATCGCGGCAGGAGTCCGATTGCACGCTCGATCCGGCGCGAGGCAGAGGGTTCTCGTGGCTGCCGTGCTGCTTCTGCTCGTCTTCCACTCGCGTCCCTTCTGGTCGTTCGATGAGCGATACCCCTTCGTCAAGCGGGACGGCTGGCGCACGATCGGCCTCACCCTCCGCGAGGCCCACCCGAACGCGCTCCTCGCGGTCGATGCCGCCGGGCTGGTGCCCTACTTCTCGAAGCTGCCCACGATCGACATGCTCGGTCTCAACGACTCCCACATCGCCCATCAGGCTCCGAAGATAGCCATCCTCGGCCACGGAAATTTCGACGCCGACTACGTCCTCGGCCGTGAGCCGGACTTGATCGGGGCGTGGATGACCGCAGATCTGGATCTCTTCTGGGGTCTCGATCGGGAGCGCTACGAGGCGGCGGGCTACCGGATTCGATATCTGGTCGCGCCCGTCAAGCACCCCGCCGACGAGAGCGTGGTGGATGTTCGCGGCCTCGATGAGGCTGAGCTGAAGCGTCTGTTTGGGCGCTACTTCAACTGGGCGGTACTCGAGCGACTCGATTCGGACGCCGAAGGATCCTGACGAGCGCGTCTGGAGCTCGCGGGGACTGGAAGAACTCCTCGTGGTGAATCGGTAGGCGTCGTCACGTTTTCCATCTTCGGAACGCAACCATTCCAGCCAGAGCGGACGAGATTCAATGGGGCGCGCGACTTTTTCCCCCATACGCCCCTGTCCCCATCAGTAATTCCAGCGATGTTTCGATAGGTAATTCGAGGACTCGGGTCAGGAGACGGCTCGCGCCAGCGCAGTTTCGCGCGACGTGATTTCTATTCGCCTGCCCGGCTCGCGCGAACCTGCGCCATCACAACCGGCGCCGGGAGCGCTTTGCAAGGAAAGCTGATGAAGCGTTGCAAAAAGAGATCTGGCTTCACCCTGATCGAGATACTCGTGATCGTCGCGATCATCGGCGTCGCCGCGATGCTCGCAGTTCCCTCGATCTCCGCCATGAATACGAACGCCCGCCTCCGCAACGCAGCGATGGACACATCCGGCGCCCTCAACTACGCACGCAGTGAAGCGATTCGAACAGGCAATATTCACATCCTCTTCTTTTCGGAGGATGCCGAGGGCAACAGCCTGAAGGACAAGAACGGGGACGACGTACCAATCCTGATTCTCGACGACGGGCGGCCCGGAAGCGCGAATCAGGATTGCAAGATCACCGCGGGTGAGGCCGTCGTGACCGTCTCCGGCCAGAGCGACGTCAGCGCCGGGGTCACGAGCGGCACCGTAGCAGCACCCGAGGACGGAGGCGGCGGTGACATCACGACCGGTTCGAGCTTCACGGACCCGGGCGGCAACGACGCCACCTGGGTTCTCTTTCGCCCCGAAGGCTCTCCCCGATCGTTCGACTCGAGCTGCGTCGTCGGCGTGCTCGGGTCAGGCGCGGGGAGCTTCTACATGCAGAACGGCAGGCGGTCGGCAGCCGTCGTCATGACTCCAATGGGAGGGATACGCATCCACTCCTGGGATGGAGGCCAGTGGACGCAATGATGATCAGGATGAATCGCAAGACGAACCGCAGGTCTCGGCGCCGCCAGGGAATCTCGATGATCGAGGTGCTGATCTCGCTCACGATTCTCGGCTTCGGAATACTCGCAGCCGCAGCGTCCCAGCTCACGGCTATGAGATACACCCGCGACTCCCAGCTGCGTACCGAAGCCTTCTACCTGGCTTCACAGCAGATGGAGTCATTCCAATCGATGACGGGAGCCGAGATCACAGCGGTCAGCAATCTGGGCAGCTATCCCAACGATGCGAACAATCCCATCGATCCGGATCCCAACGACAGCCAGCCGCGCCTCTTCAACCGCAGCTGGGACATCGCGGCCAATTCCCCCGAGGCCGGGATATTCACGATCGAGGTGACGGTCAGCTGGATCAGCGGTCTCGGGAGCAACCAGAGCATCACGCTCGAAAGCATGAAGGTCGATTCATGATGCGAAATCCGAGGCGCCAGAGCGGCTATTCGCTCCTCGAGCTGATGATCTCACTCGCCATCATGGCGATCGTGATCTCTCAGGTGCTCCTCGCCTTCTCGAGCCAGAATGACAATTTCGAAAAGCAGGTCCGGGTGATCGAGAGCCAGCAGGACGTCCGCACGCTCGCCGACGCGATCCTCTCCGATCTGCGCATGGCGGGCTACATGCTCTCGACCGAGCTCGCCGTGGGGAGCATTGACGGCGGTGCCGGCGCCAGCGACCTCATCTGCATGAGCGATCCCAGTGTCATCAATCCGGTCCAGGCCGAGAGCGCCCCGGAGCCCTTCTACGGCGCAGAGGTGCTTACCAACATCACCGGCGACGACAGCTCGGTGATCGTCACCGCTGGGGACCTCGACATCGACGACGACGGCGATGACGACTTCACCGCCAGCAACGGCGGCATCATCATCTCGGATGGGCTGCGTGTCCACTGCGCCGAGATCACCGGCGTCAACACGAGCACCAATACGATCAGCTTCAGCCCTGCGACGCCCTCGGGAGTGAGCTTCCAGCAGTTCGAGACCCGCGCGGCCCCGGCGATCGTCTATCGAGTCAACGGCACCACTCTCACCCGAAACGGAATTAAGCTCTCCAGCTATGTCGAGGACCTCCAGATCCAGCTTGGAGTCGACGACGACGGCGACGGTCAGCTGGAAGCCGGTGAGTTCCCCCTCGATGACATCTCCACGGGAGCTCTCGACCTCACCAAGACTCGGATCGCTCGAATCTTCGTCACTGGACGAGAGTCCCGGGGAAGTGACGAGTTCGTCGGCCAGCGCACCCTTGCGGCGAATCGGACTGCCGGCGGAAACGATCAACTCAAACGACGTCGCGTCACGGCGGACGCCGTGCTGCGAAACGCGAGGTAGTGATGAAGAGCTCCACCCCGAATCCGGCCTCGATTACCACACGAAGTGGCCGCAGACGAGAGCAGGGAATCGCCCTGATCGTCTCAATCCTGATGCTCGTCCTCGTCGGAACGATCGCAATGAACATGATCAGCAGCTCGGAACAGGAGCTCACCGCAGGCGGACGATCGCGTTCGACATCCAAGTCTCTCTACGCGGCCGACGCCGGCATCCAATTCGCGGAGAATCGGCTGCGACCACCCTCCGATGTCTCCAAGTTCAAATTCACTCTCGACGACGGCACGCTGGTCAAGAGCGGCAAGCGCACCGACGCGGTCGAGCAGGACATCGAGGACACGGGGATTGGAACCCCGCCCTCGGGGTACTCGATCAACATCGGCCAGGGTTTCGTCAATGAAACCTACAAGGTCAACGTCACGGCGACCCGAACCGGGATCGCCACGGCAGAAGTCGAGGTGAGGCTGGGCATCTTGACAACCAACGCGGGGACATATTGATGCACGCGTTCATTAACAAGCTCACCTCATGGACTCTCCTCTTCGCCCTGGTATTCGTCTAGATGCCGGCGTCGAGCCTTGCCGGGGCCACCGATCTCGATCTCTTCAGCTCGGGGGGAAACATCGCTCCCAATACCTTGATCGTACTCGACAACTCGGGCTCGATGGATTCGGACCTGTCCGGCGCCTGGTGCGGGGGCGCCTGTTACAACAAGCGCGAGATGGCCCGAGACGCGGTCCGGGAGCTGATCGACGGCGTCAATCCCGACAACAGCGGTACCCGGGAGGAGAACGCCCGCTTCGGCCTCATGACCTATCGCGCGAACGGCG
>CBDUYG010000225.1:0-5944 GCA_965371385.1 uncultured Myxococcales bacterium
CTCTTCTTCACTCTGTATGTCAAATTCGAGATCGTCGCCGCCGCTCACATTCTCACGATCCTTCCCGCAGATCGGGCCCGGATCGAATCCCGCATGCTAGTTGCGACCCAGCAGCCCGCCCTTGCGCTTGTTATTGCGGGCCGCGTCGACCCTGGGCATATAGCTGCCGGCGACCCGCTCCGGATCGAGGCCGATCGCCCGGGCATAGGCCGTGACGAAGCCCCGCACGTAGACGACCGCCGGGAGATCGTCGAAATCCTCAGCCTCGATGCAGCGAAGGTAGCGGGCACTCACCTTCGTCAACTGAGCAATCTGGTCGAGCTCCACGCCCCGGCGCAGCCGCGCCCGGCGCAAGGCCGCGCCGTCGAAGTCCTGCTCGCTCTCGTCCACCTCTGCGTCGAGGTCCTCGAATACGTCGATGGCGCTGGGAACCTCGGCCAGCGGGGAAGCGGTCCGGCCCGGCGCGTCTCCGTCCCTCGAGCCCGAGAGCACGGGGCCACCGCCCACGACCTCGCGGTCGGCGGAGTCGGCCCGCTCTCCGTCGCGAGCGTCCGTCGGACCCTCTACGGCCTCATCGCGCGGCTCCCACACGGCCGGATCGGTCAACGCGCGATACGCCTCGTCGATGCGGCTACGAATGACCTCGGCGTCGCTCGGGGAATAGAGCGAGTAGAGCGCCAGGGAGTCGTCCGAGTAGGCAGCCCGGGTGAGCTGATACGCCCGCTCGATCTCCTCGAGACTCGCGCCAGGGGGAATCTCGAGCACCTCGTGATGATTTTGTTCTTCGAGGGGCTTCACCGGATCACTCCCTCCGCCATGAGGTCCATGGGAGTGCGCGGCGCATCCCATACCTCGCCCGCGATCGCGATCTTGCGCGCGATGCGTTGCAGATAGATCGTGGCGTCGGACTTCGGTCGGAACTCGACCAGGGGCTGCCGGGCCACCAGCGACTTCCTCACGTCCTCGTCCTGGTTCACATATCCAAGATAGTCGGCCTCGATGCCGAAGTACTTCTTGCAGACACTCGTGACCGCGAAACCGAGCTTGATGTCCTCGGCCGTGCGCACGTTGTTGATCACGACACGCGGACGAAACTCGCGCATCGTCGCGACGAAGCGCGCGCCATCCGCCTTGTCGAGGGTTTCGATCTCGCGCAAGAGATCGAGAGGCGTTCGCAATCCCTTCTCGTTCCTCTGGTCCATTGCGGCGGTGACGAGCTTTCGCACCCCGTGCCCCACCATCGCGAGACGCATGCGACGATAGAAGGCCGCGCGAATGAACATGTAGGCATTCTCGACCGATGTCGGCTCCGGGCTCAGGACCACTACACCCTCGTCGCCCACCAGGAAGTAGTCGAGCACCGAAGAGTGCACGCCGGCTCCCAGATCGAGGAGCACGAAGTCGGCGTTCATCTGCCGTAGGGATCGCATCAGCCTTACTCGGCGAAGGTGGGTGGGCTGGGCATCGCCGAGGTTGGCGTGGGTGCCGGCGATCAGCTGCAGATTGGGGATCGGAGTCTCGACCAGGAGCTTGCCCAGATCCTCCTCACGCTGGGCGACGAAGTCCGCCAGGCTCATTCTCGGAGCCGAGGTCCCCAGACACGTGTGCAGGTTCGCGCCTTCGAGGTCGGAATCGACTGCGACCACACGGTGCCCGGCACGAGCCAGACACACGGCAAGATTGGCAACCAGGAAGGACTTCCCCACCCCGCCTTTGCCGCCGCCGATCGAAACGATGTGAGCCGAGTCACGCACCGGTTTCGGGCCGCGCCCAGCCGCGCCCGCATCGAAGGATTGTCGATCTCCGGGTAGGTCACTCATCGGGTACAGGACTCCGCGGCCGCTGGGGCAACCCCGCCCTGGCGGACCCCGCTCGAAGCGGACCCCCACAGCACCGGGTTGCGGCCGAATTCACCAGCTCGTTTGGAATCGTTTGAAGCCCCCCGCTTCACAGGCTCAACTATATGGACTGCGGGAGCCTTTATGCAAGCTCGGATTCGCCGAGGAAGGGAACCCACTCGCGATAGCGAGCTCCGTGAGGGACGACGCTCATCAGTGGTGTCCAGCGCGGGCGACGCGGGCGACGCTGCAGGCGAACCCCCGCCTGCTCCGGCGTACGACCGCCCTTCTTGCGGTTGCATGAAACGCAGCTGCAGACGACGTTTTCCCATGTCGTGAGCCCCCCTTGTGCCCTCGGCACGACGTGGTCGAGGTTGAGCTGCGAGCGCGGGGGGGTGCGTTCGCAGTATTGGCAGGTATAGCGATCACGGCGGAAGATGTGTGTGCGGCTGAAGCGAACCTGCCGTCTGGGTACCCGATCGAAGTGCATGAGGACGATGACCCGCGGTACGGGGATCGCGCCGTCGGAGGTTCCGATGACTTCGATGCTCATCGTCCTCCCACCCTTTCCGCTACCCGGCACCTCTTCATACCCCGGCTCCTGGTACACCGCTCCGCCGTTCACCGCTCCGCCGTTCACCGCTTCGCCCTTCACCGCTCCAACTTCCACCTCTACGTTCAACCTACGGTTGACCGTTCGGTTCGCCTGTCGATGTTGACTCTTCCAGCTCTCGAAATCGAAGGTTTCGTAGCGTTCGTTCACCGCCCGGGCGCCGCCTCGATAGATCAGACAGAAAGCCCGACGGACCGATGTGACGTGGATCGGCAGATACGAACGATTGAGAACAAGAACGCTCGAATTCAACATAGATCGGCCCCGCAAAAGTACCCGAACGCCTCGGGGCGTTCAACGGAGAGCATGAGCGAGAGACTCCGCAACATCCTCGAGCTCGGCGCTCGAGACCGTGCGAAGGTCGAGGAGCAGGGCGTCGTCCCGGATTCGGGAGAGCACGGGGACGGGAGCTTCGCGCATGCGACGGGCGATCTGCTCCGGGCCGGGTCCCGAGTCGAGCCTGCGCAGGGCCACGACCCGGGTCTCGAGCTCGAACCCGGGCAGGGATCCGCCGCCCACGGGAGCACGATCCACCTCTACGCCAATCCGAACCCGCCCATTGGCGATCGCACGCAGGCGCGGTTCGAGCTCGCGGGCTCGCTGCTCGATGTTGGAGGCCGGCTCGAGCAACATGCGAAGAGCCGGAATCTGCTCCTTTCCGCGGCCTTCGAGGAGAGCGCCGACCGTCCAATCGAGAGCCGAGAGCGTCATCTTGTCGAGGCGCAGGGCTCGGGCAAGCGGATTCGCCCGCATTCTCGCGACCATCTCCGAGCGGCCGAGCAGGATCCCCGCCTGGGGGCCACCGAAGAGCTTGTCGCCCGAGAAGCAGATGAGATCGACCCCGGTTCGCAGGCGACCGGGCGCATAGGCCTCAGCGGGAAAACCGTGAGGCGTGAGATCCACCAGACTCCCGGCTCCCAGGTCCTCGACCACCGGGATGCCCCGCTCACGGCCCAGCTCGACCAGCGCTCCCAGATCGACTTCCTTAACGAATCCGGTCTGTTCGAAGTTGCTGCGGTGAACCTTGAGGAGCAGCGCCGTGTCGCTCCCGATGGCCTCGGCGTAATCCCGCGGGTGGGTGCGGTTGGTGGTCCCGACCTCGATCAGCCGGACCCCTGCCCGCTCCATGATGGCCGGAACCCGAAAGGAGCCGCCAATCTCCACCAGCTCGCCCCGAGATACGATCACCTCCCGGCCCCGAGCCAGGGTATTGAGCATGAGCAGAACCGCAGCGGCGTTGTTGTTCACCGCCATCGCGGCTTCGGCCCCGCTGAGCAGCTCGAGCTTGCGCGCCAGGGAATCGAGGCGGTGGCCCCGGCGGCCCGAGTCGAGATCGAGCTCGAGATCCGAGTATCCCGACGCGACCTCGGCTCCCGCCAGGGCAGCCTCCCTGGCTATCGGCGCTCGACCCAGATTGGTATGGAGTACCACACCTGTGGCGTTTACCACCCGTCGCGGATGCCGATCCGCAAGGCGGCTCGCTCGTGCCCCTACCCGCGCGCTCCAGCCAACCCCCAGAACCAGCTCGAGTTCTGACTCTTTTGCCCCTCGGGAAATCAATGAATCCAGCTCGACGCGCGCCTCCTGGACGACCTCCCGACTGGCGGCTACCACCGCCCACTCGGGCAGCTCCGGGCAGGCCTCGGCAACGGTCCGTCCCAGCTGATCGACCGAAGGCAGCCGGCGCCGGGGATCTGGCTTGACTTGGCCTTTGAGATCCATGATTGTTATTCCAGAATTTGGACGGCCCGGGCTGGGTCGTTCCCGCGAACGACGGATACGGCGGCGCTCTGACAGATGGCAGCACGAGGCGTGCAAGGCCAGCGAGATCGTCGCCGAATCAGTACAACGGTCGATAGCCAAGCGGTCAATCGACCAACAGGAAGTCAAGAGTACGGAAACCGAGGGAAGGGCGCCCGATCAGATCGGATTAACGCCGCGGGATAAAGGCCGCGGCAGAAATTGAGTTCGATTCAGGTCAGTTCGAATCGCGGGTCGCGCGAGTCATTACAAGTCAAACGCGGCACGCATCACTCATCAAGTGAACGACCCGGTCCCGCTCGGCCCTCCGAATTTTCGTGTCAGCACTCTCGAACCTTCCGCGTTCAAGGGATTGTCGGTTGAGATGGTCGGCGGCGGGGATGCTGCTGGATGGGGCTCGACGGACACTTCGCACCAGCCAGAGCCGTGAGATGTAAGGTGATATCCTGTGCGAGTCGTCGACAATGATTTCCTCATCGGGAATGGATCGAGCGATCGAGTCTATGCCCATCCGAAACCTCGACAGAGCGTTTCGGTCCCCATCTGATCCCCGCCATCACGCGGCCCCTTGCGGCCGTGAAAGACTCCGATCCGCGTTCCCGTGACGACTCGCCAGTGTCGTAGGAGAGTGCTGAGCCGATCATTGGCCGGTGTTGGGCGAATCAATCCGCCAACGGCCAACGCTCCACTCTCCCGCGCGGCGGAAATTGGATGCAAAACGAGATCATCATCAACGCCGATCCGGGCGAGACCCGGGTCGCGATTCTGGAACGTTCTTCCTTTACAGAGCTCTACATCGAGCGTGAGGGTGAGAAGGGCGTCGTAGGCAATGTCGTCAAGGGGCGTGTGAGTCGGGTACTGCCCGGCATGCAGGCCGCCTTCGTCGATATCGGCCTCGAAAAGGCCGGCTTCCTCTACGTTGGAGACTATTTCTCCAACATGGGCGATGGCGATGGCGACGGAGACAACGGCGGAAAGCGGCGCTATGGGCGCAATCGCAATCGCACTCTCCCCAAGATCGATTCGGTTCTCCGGGAAGGCCAGGAGATCGTGGTGCAGATCGCCAAGGAGCCGATCGGCTCGAAGGGCGCCCGCATCACCTCGAACATCTCGATTCCCGGCCGCCACCTGGTCCTGACCCCCGGTGCCGGGCGGGTCGGAGTCTCGCGCCGGATCGACTCCGACAAGGAGCGCCGACGTCTGCGCGAGATCGTGGAGCGCCTGCGGACCGACGACCTCGGCTTCATCATCCGCACGGCCGGCCACGGCGTGCGCGAGGCCGACCTCGAGGCGGACGTGCGATATCTCACGTCCGTCTGGCAGGACATCAAGTCGAAGATGAACGAGAACCCCGCGCCGGCGGTTCTCTACTCGGAGCTCGACCTTCCGCTCAAGATGATCCGGGACTTCGCCAACATAGAGACCAAGCGGATCGCGATCGACTCCGAGGCGACCTATCTGCGGCTCAAGAGCTTCGTCGATCGCTTCGTCGCCGACCCCAAGCCCAAGATCGAGCGCTACGAAGGTACGAACCCGATCTTCGACGAGTTCTCCCTCGAGTCCCAGATCCACGACAACCTCGAACGCAAGGTCTGGCTCAAATCCGGCGGACACCTCGTGATCGACCAGAGCGAGGCCCTCACCGCCATCGACGTCAACACGGGCCGCTTCACGGGCAAGCGCGACCTCGAGGAGACGATCTTCAAGACCAACCTCGAGGCGGTGCGCGAGG
>CBDUYG010000226.1:0-5929 GCA_965371385.1 uncultured Myxococcales bacterium
CCTGTGGCTCGCCGGCGCGATCTTCTTCGATTTCGTGCACTGGGTGCTGCATCTCATGCTGCGTTCGCGCTGGCGGCTGCTGCGCGCGCTCGCCTGGCCGCACGACGTGCATCACCGGTGGATCGACCGCGAGCTCGAGGTGCGCTGGGAATACCAGCAGCGCAACATCTGGTGCCACATCATCCCCGAGTACCTGACGCAGCTCGTCTTCACCGCCGGTGTCGCGTTCCTGCTTCCGCTGGCCTTTGCCCTGGTGCTCGCGATCCTCCAGACGCTGGTCTTCGTATCGATCCTGCGCGAGCGCGGCCTCGATCTGAACCACCGGCCCATCGAGATGCTCGACGCCTACCGCCCGGGCTTCATGACACCACCCGCCTATCACGCGCTGCACCACGTCCATCCCGACGCCTACTTCAGCGCCTACACGAAGCTCGTCGACGGCCTGGTCAGAGGCGGCGCCCAGCTTAGGGGGCGCCGCTTCGCGCTCTGCGGCGCGACCGATGCCTTCGGAAAGGCGATCGCTGAGGAGCTGCGGCGCCGGGGCGTCGAGGATCTGCAGTGCTTCGACTCGATCCACGACGCCGAACTGGCCGAGCTCGACGTGCTCGTGCTCTGCGCGCCCGAGCGGGACGAGGCCGCGATCCTCGAGACCTTCATCGACGCCACGCGCACGCGCAAGCTTCCGCCCGAGACCTGGGCGGTGCACACCAGGCCCGACGACCCGATCGCGCGACACTACCTGGGTGACGTTCGGATGCACTACTGCATCCTGGTCGTCCCCGCGCTCGATCGCCTGTCTGCGGAGCAGGCCCGTGCGGCGGCGCGCCGCGCGCTCGGCCGCATCTGCCGCGGCTTCCACTACGTGTCGACCGGGTGGTCGCCAAGTGACTTGCGCGGGCGCAGGCGCCTACGGGCCACTTCGCCCGCACGTCCGCCGCAGGCGAGGCGCGTTCGCCACCGCACGGAACTCGTCCTGGGCACGTGAGTCGCGCGCCTCGCGATCTGGGTCGGCAAGACGGACGACGACCCAGGCCGGCTCACGCCCGGCTGGAGCGCGGGGATGCAGGACGTTCTGAAAACCCGGCCAATGATCCCCATCCCCCCAGACCACGGCACCGCCCTCGAAGACCACCCGAGTCCCGTCATCCGCCACCCCCACGACGACGATCGCGGCAACCCGCAGCTCACGTGTGCGCGCAGCCGCAATCAGATCTACGTTTCCGGGGACCAGACAGATGGAGGAGCAAGCATGCTGGAGATTCTCGACGAGACGTCCGGAGATCTGGTGGCCTTCCGGATTACCGGAAGCCACATTCACGACGAGTCCCACAAGCTCGCAGGCCTGATCAACGCCCGCATCGCGAGGTTCGGCCACGCCCGCTGCTTCGTCGAGATCACGGATACCCAGGGCATCGCTCTCTCTGCGCTGAAAGAGGGTCTCGAATTCGATCTGGAGCACGGCAAGCAGATCCAGCGCTGCGCGGTCGTCGGAGATCATGACTGGGAGCGCTGGCTCGTTCGCCTGCTCGGGCTCTTCTTCCGGAGCGCCAACGTCCGCTTCTTCGGGCCCGGGGAGCGAGCTGCTGCCCTGGACTGGTTGCGCGAGGACTAGCGCTGACTTCAGCTCCATTGGCCCGGGGCCGTGAAGCAGGCCGAGCGTCTGCCGGCTGACCGTGCCGGGGAGGGTTCATGAAGCGCCTGCTGCTGCTCTACCGCAGCCTGCTCGGGAAGAAGGTGATCGTCGCCGTGACGGGCGCGATCATGCTGGGCTTTCTCCTGCTTCACGTGGTCGGGAATCTCAAGACCTTCCTGCCGGATCCCAGCCCCGGGATTCCCGACATCGATGTCTATTCAGATTTCCTCCGCAGCATGGGAGAGCCGCTCCTTCCCCACTCAGCCGCCTTGTGGATCTTCCGCGTCGTTCTGGCGGCTGCCCTCGTCCTGCACGTGGTCTGTGTCTTTCAGCTTGCAATCCAAAACCGGCGTGCCCGCCCCGTGCAGTACGACCGGGTCGTCTACGTGGAGACCACGGCATCTGCGCGCTGGATGCTCTACACGGGTTCGCTACTGCTCCTCTTCGTGGTGATCCATCTGCTCCACCTCACCACCGGAAGCATCGATTCGAGCCGTTTCATCCACGGGGCCGTATACGAAAACCTGTACCGCGCCTTCGGCCAGTGGCACTATGCCGCCTTCTACCTGGCGGCGCTGATCGTGTTGGCGCTGCATCTCTACCATGGTGCCTGGAGCCTTTTTCAATCCCTGGGCCTCGACGGTCCCGATCGCAACCGGGGGCTCCGCCGCATGGCGATCGTGATCGCGGTTGCAGTACCCCTGGCCTTCGCGTCGGTCCCTATCGCCTTCTTCAGCGGCGTGATGAAGCCGCCACCGATCCGAATCACCCACCTCGACGGGAGCCCCTAGCCATGGATCTCGATGCCCGAATGCCCGAGGTGCCGATTGGGGAGATGTGGAGCACCCACAAGGAGCACATGCGCCTGGTGGGGCCTCGCAACCGGCCGAACTACCGCGTGATCGTCGTGGGGAGTGGCCTCGCCGGGGCGTCCGCGGCAGCGTCGATGGCGGCCCTCGGCTACCGGGTCGACTGCTTCTGCTTCCAGGACAGCCCGCGCCGAGCGCACAGCATCGCGGCCCAGGGCGGTATCAACGCCGCCAAGGACTACCGCAACGACGGCGACTCGATCTATCGCCTCTTCCAGGACACCCAGAAGGGCGGCGACTATCGTGCTCGGGAAGGGAACGTCTGGCGCCTGGCAGAGCTCAGCGCTCAGATCATCGACCAGGCCGTGGCCCAGGGCGTGCCCTTTGCGAGAGAGTATGGCGGCATGCTGGCGAATCGTTCCTTCGGCGGCGTACTGGTCGAACGCACCTTCTATTGCCGCGGCGAGACGGGCCAACAGCTCATGCTGGGGGCGTGCTCGGCCCTCGCGGAGCAGATCCACGCGGGCAACATGAAGATGCACACCCGGACCGAGCTACTCGATATCGTCGTCGTGGATGGACGTGCCCGCGGCATCGTGGTGCGCGACCTGGTGAGCGGACAGATCCGCTCCCACGCCGCCGAGGCGGTCGTGCTCGCCACCGGGGGCTACTCGAACGTCTACAATCTCTCGACCAATGCGAATGGCTGCAACGTGACCGCGACGTGGCGCGCGTACAAGCGGGGCGCCGGCTTCGCGAACCCCTGCTTCAACCAGATCCACCCCACCTGCATCCCCGTCTCGGGGGAGCACCAGAGCAAGCTCACGCTGATGAGCGAGTCGCTTCGCAATGATGGGCGCATCTGGGTGCCGCGAGGCAAGGGGGATCGGCGTTCTCCGGGCGACATCCCGCAGAGCGAGCGCTACTACTTCCTCGAAGAGCGATACCCGCGCTTCGGAAACCTGGTTCCCCGCGACGTGGCTTCGCGCAACGCGAAGCTCGTCTGTGACGAGGGTCTCGGCGTCGGTCCATCGGGTCTGGGCGTCTTTCTCGACCTGGGGGACGCGATACGGGATCACGGCAAGGACGTGATCGCCGCGCGCTACGAAAACCTTTTCACGATGTACGAGCGCATCACGGGCGAGAGCCCCTGGTCGGTGCCCATGCGGATCTACCCCGCGCCCCACTACACGATGGGGGGACTCTGGGTCGATTATGATCTGATGACCACGGTGCCGGGCCTGTTCGCAATCGGCGAGGCGAATTACTCGGATCACGGCGCCAACCGCCTGGGCGCGAGCGCGTTGATGCAGTGTCTGGCCGACGGATACTTCGTCATTCCCCTGACGATTGGCGACTATTTGAGTCGCCACCCCGCCGCTGACGTCGATACCGGCCACGCGGCCTTCCGCGATACCGAGCGCGAGGTCAAGGCGAGGCTCGAGCGTCTGCTCGCCATCGGGGGCACGAGCTCGGTGGTGTCGCTCCACCGAGAGCTGGGGCGCCTGATGTGGGACCACTGCGGGATCGCGCGAAGCGGCGACGGACTCCGCGAGGCCCTCGAACTCCTGCCGGCGCTGCGGGAGCGCTTCTGGAACGATCTGCGTATCGTGGGCGGCGGCCAGCAGCTCAACCAATCCCTCGAGCATGCCGGGCGCCTGGCCGACTTCATGGACTTCGCCGAGCTCATGTGCCGGGATGCCCTCGAGAGGGACGAATCCTGCGGCTGCCACTTTCGCGAAGAGCACCAGACCGAGGAGGGCGAGACCCTGCGCGACGACGTCAACTTCGCCCATGTGGCCGTCTGGGAGCACATGGGCAACGGCAAAGAGCCTCGAATGCACAAGGAAGAGCTCGTCTTCGACGCTCTTCCGGTGGCGCAACGGAACTACAAGACATGAAGTTCAAGCTTCGCATCTGGCGCCAACCGGGCCCCGACGTCCCAGGCAAGTTCGTCGACCACGAAATCGACGATGTGGAGCCCACGACCTCGTTCCTCGAGATGCTCGACACCCTGAACGAGCAGCTCATCGCCCAGGAGCAGGACCCCATCGCGTTCGACTCGGATTGCCGTGAGGGGATCTGTGGGATGTGCGCGATGGTGATCGATGGGCGACCCCACGGACCCCAGTCCGGCGCGGCCACGTGCCAGCTCTACATGCGGATCTTCGAGGACGGCGCACTCATCACCGTCGAGCCCTGGCGCGCCGCGGCGTTTCCGGTGCTGCGCGACCTGATCGTCGATCGCAGCGCCCTCGATCGCATCCTGGAAGCGGGGGGATACATCTCGGGACACTCGGGTCCGAAGCCCGAGCCCAACGCCACGCCGATCGAACCCGAGGTCGCCGAGGAGGCGCTCGACGCGGCGCTCTGTATCGGCTGCGGTGCCTGTGTCGCGGCGTGTCCCAATGGCTCCGCGACGCTCTATACCGCGGCCAAGGTGTCGCACCTCGGCCTGCTGCCCCAGGGCCAGCCCGAGCGATATACCCGGGTGCGCGCAATGGTGGACCAGATGGAGAAGGAGTCCTTCGGGGCCTGCGGCAACTACGCGGAGTGCGAGGCCAACTGCCCCAAGGAGATCAGCATCAAGTTCATCGGCCGGATGAACCGCGACTACCTGCGAGCCATCCTGAAGGAGCCCATCGATCGCCGCGGGCCGATGGACTCCCAATAGGAGGCGGGAGGCGCCGATGTCGAGAAAGCCCGACGAGTTGGAGTTGAAGGCCCTGCCCGATGGCGAGATGTCGACCGCGCTCGCCATGGCACGCTGTTGCCGGGACGTCAGTGAACCCGAGGAGGCCGAGAGCATCTGCCTCGATCTGCTGAGGGTAGAGCCCCAGAACCAGGAAGCCCTGGTGCTCCTGCTGCTGGCCCGCAGCGACCTGCTCGAAGAAGGACACCGCGGAGGCGTAGACCGCGCCCGAGAGCCCCTATCCAGGCTCGAGAGCGAGTATGAGCGCGAGTACTACGCGGGCATCGTCTGCGAGCGCCAGGCCCGGTACCTTTTGCGCTCGCGCGGCCGCCACAGCTCCTTCATCGCCTGGGAGTGGTTCCAGTACGCAATGGACCACTTCGAGGAGGCCGCTCGGCTGGCACCCGAACGCGTCGAGTCCGTCCTCCGCTTCAACGCCTGCGTGCGCCTCATCGAACAGAATCGCCACTGCATGCCGAGCCCCGAGGACGGTCACGAGCACGCGATCGAGTAGGGGCTCGGTTCGCCGTTCGAACTTGACGGCTTTGAAAGTCGTTCACCCGGATCGGTACGATTTCCACGCATTCCGGGCTCTTTGTCACTGCGTGTTATCGGACCTGGCCGATTTCCCAGCCGAATTTTCATACACACTCCCACTCAACGGAGACCAGGCCGTGGTGTCGGCGATCGACCACTACAATGTGGACTTCATCGTGGTCTCTGGTCGTGCAGGTGGAAACCCGCTCTTCCGCCGCGGCTCGGCGCGCTATCGCGGCGATGAGGTCGTGGCAGAGG
>CBDUYG010000227.1:0-5923 GCA_965371385.1 uncultured Myxococcales bacterium
TCTTCCTTCCACTCCTTCGCGGCCGTGACCAGGGCCGACATGGCCACGTTGTAGAAGGCACTCCCCACGGATATGCGAGAGACACCGGCTTCTGCCAGCTCGGAGACGTTCGGGCCACCGGGGAGGCAGAGGACGTTCAGCGGAAGGTCGACCGAGCGCACGACCTCGCGGATGTCCTCGAGGGCCGTGAGGCCCGGGGCATAGAGAACATCGGCGCCGGCCGTCTGAAAGCTCTGGAGTCGTGCGATCGTATCCGCGAGATCGGGCCGCCCGTGCAGGTAGTTCTCGCTGCGCGCCGTGAGCACGAAGCCCGAGCCCGCGTGCGCGGCCTCCACGGCGGCTTCGACTCGGGCCACTGCCAGCTCGGCGGCTTGAATCGGATCGTCTCCGTTGCCCGTAGCATCCTCGATGGATCCGCCCGCGAGGCCGGTTTCCCGGGCGAGCCGGTAGGTGTCGGCCACCTCATCGAGCGAGTCGCTGAAGCCTCGCTCGAGATCCGCACTCACGGGAAGCGGAGTCGCGGTGGCCAGCTCTGCTGCGTGGCTGAGGGCCTCGTCTCGGCTGACGCGGCCGTCGAGTCGTCCCAGGGTTCCCGCGTGGCCGGCGCTGGTCGTTGCAAGGGCTTCGTATCCCATCGAGGCCAGGAGGCGTGCCGAGCCCACATCCCAGGCGTTGGCCAGGAGGAGGGGAGCGCCTTTGCGGTGGAGCTCCAGGAAGTGTCGTACGGGATCGGTCGGATTCGTCATCCCGCCAGGTTAGCCCGCAAACGGAGGTTCGATCGAGTCGAATCGAGTGGGATTCGTCGAGTGCCTCTCGAACCTCCCGCGAGCGTCCGCGCTCCGGTCGAACTCATCCACCGCCGCGTCGCTCAATCCCCCTCACGCTCCGGCCCGAAGGGCTTGAAGGTCAGGATCAGCGCAGGCATCAGGATGAAGTCGGCCACCAGTGCGACCACGATGGTGGTCGCGAGGAGCATCCCGAAGACCACGTAGGTGTGCATCGCCGAGGTCATGAAGACCAGGAAGCCCAACACCAGCACGACCGAAGTGATGACCAGGGCGCGGCCGACATCCTGGAGCGCCACCTCGAGCGCCTCCTCGTATTTGCGTCGGCGATTGAACTCGAGCACGCAGCGCGTGACGTGGTGGATCGTGTCGTCCACCGAGATGCCGATCGCGACGGTCCCGATGAAGAGCCGCACGTAGTCGAGGGGGATGTCGAGCCAACCCATCGAGCCGAGGGTGACGACCACTGGGGCGAGATTGGGGACCATTGCGATCATGCCGGTCTTCAGTGAGCGGAAGATGAGGCAGAGCAGGACGAAGATCACCGAGAAGGCGACGAGGAAGCCGCGAATCTGGCTCTGGACGATATAGGACATCAGGATCAGCCAGAGTGAGCCGATCCCCGATTGTTGGATCTCCGTCGCCAGGAAGGGCTCATCCTCGATGTACTGCCCGAGCTCCTCGGCGAGGCGCTCCATCTTGCTCATGTCTCCGAGCTTGCAGCGCAGCTCGAGGTTGGCCGTGGAGTAGTCGCTCGAGACGTAGTTCTGCGCCTCCTCTCCGCCCGAGGTCTCGTAGAGCAGGAGGTACTGGGCGATCAGGTTGCGATCCTCGGGCAGCACATGGAAGGCGGGGTCGCCTTCGTGGAACGATTGGTTGAGGTCCTTCAGGATGTCGACGATCGAGTAGGTCTTGTTTACCGCGTAGCCCTTCGACTCGGCCTCGATCTGAAAGCGCTCGATCTCCTTCAGGACCGCCGGGTCCTTGATGCCCTCGGTCTGGCCCGAATCGAAGAGATAGACGAGGCTCATGCTTCCGCTCATCACCTCGTCGACGAACTCGGTCGAGACTCGGATCGGCTCGTTCTTCTTGAAATCGGTCATCATGTTGGAGTCGACTCGCAGGCGGGTCATGCCCGCGCCTCCGACGAGGAAGATCACCGCGGCAATCGTCAGGATGACCCGGCGATGCCGCACGTCGAAGCCTGCGACGCCGCGCAGGAAGGCCTTGAAGCGGGCTCCTCCCTTTGCGCGCATGGCTTCGCGCTTCTCGTCGGGCACGTGGCGCTTCCCGAACGTCATGAATACGAGAAGCAGTGTCACCGAAAGGAAGAAGGCGGCCATCACCCCGACGGCGCTGTAGATGGCGAAGTTGGCGATCGAGCGGATCGGCGCCACCGACATCGAGGCGAAGCCGGCGGCGGTCGTGAGGCTGGTGAAGAGGCAAGGGGGGCCGACCAGGTACATCGTCCGTCGCGCCGCTTCCCGGCGGTCCCCCAGCTCCCGGCGCAGACTGCGGAACTCGGAGATGATGTGGACGGCGTCTGCGACCCCGACGGCGATGATGATCGTCGGCAGCATCCCGAACATCAGATCCATGTTCCAGCCGAGGGTCCCCATGAAGCCGACCGCGACCATCAGACTCAGCAGCACGACCACGACGGGTCCGATCACACCGACGACATTGCGGAAGAAGAGGAAGAGCAGGGCAATGATCACGGCCAGGGTCGCGATCAGGAGGTTGACGCTCTCTTCGCTCGCCATGATGTTGTAGATGGCATTGATCGGGATGTCTCCGACGTGGTGGAACTCGATGCCTTCGTACTCGGGCCGCGCCAGGATCTCCTGGATCGCGATGTAGGGCGCCTGGGGGTAGAGATTCGGGAGGGCGTCTCCGCCCTCTGGGTCCACGCGCAGCTCTTCGATCGGGTCGATGCTCGAGAGCTCGAACTCCAGAATCAGGGCGGCATAGCGTGTGTCTTCGCTGAGGAAGCCGCCGACCATCATGGGCTTGCCCAGAACCTTCGCGCGCGCTTCGAGCAGCTCCTCCTGGGTCTCTGGAAAATCCTCGAGTAGATCGTAGATCTCGATTCCGTCGGGGACTCCCTCCATGAACTCGACGTTGACGAGGCTCGTGACCTCGCTCACGAAGGGGACTTCGTCCTCGAGCGCCTCGGTCAGTCCCTCGATCCTGCGCATGATCTCGAGATCCCACGGACCCAGGACGCGATCGGGAACTTCGTAGACGATGTATGCGATCTCTTCGGAGCCGAAGTCGTCACGATATTGCAGGTAGCCCTTGTAGACGGGGTCGTCGGGCACGAAGTAGGTGACGAAGCTGGCGTCGAAGCGCGCCAGCGATGCGAAGTACCCGGATACGATGAGCAGCCCGAGGGAGAGCCCGAGTACGAGCCAACGATGGTCGAAGGTAAAGGCGCCGATCCGCTCGAAGCCCTCGCTCAGGATCTCGATGAGACCGCGATGGCGCTCGGGATCGGAGTCGGGGTCGGGGTCGGGGTCGTGGGAGGGAGCGGAATCGTGATTCAACGAGAGGGTCTCCGTCTGCACTCGATCGGCGGCAGAAACGAGCTGGATTTCCCAGCCTGCGATTGCGCGAGAGAATCTCGGAGCCTAGCGACTTACCGGTGGCTTGTCGCAGGCAATGCCGGTCTCGCATCGATCGAGCCGCGCCCGGCCGTCTCTCGGCCTTCCGTTTTCATGCGATCGATGTTCGGCCGGGCTCGCAGGATCGGAGTATCGTAGTAGGAAGCGTTGCTCGCTCCTACACCGGAAGGGGGACATCCACTTGGGCCGATTCCACCGGGCCGCAGCCGCGGCGCTCGCGACGGCCACCCTGTTCGGTTGCTCGACGCACCTCGGTTTCGGAGCTGAGACGTCCGAGCGGTGCTGGCCCGGCTTTCCCTACCAGGACGGTTGGCTGGGAGGAGACGCCGCCTACTCGGTCCCCCTCTCCGATTCGCAGACGCTCTGGCTCTTTGGTGACAGCTTCGTCGGTCGCCCGAGTCAGCCGGACCGGACGGGATCCCACTTCATTCACAACAGCGTTGCAATCGGGCGCTGCGAAAGGGGAGGGCGCTGGAGCATTCGATACTTCTGGGGGAGCCGGGAGGATGGCACCCCCGGTGCGTTCCTCGAGCGGAACGCCGAAGAAGGATGGTGGTGGCTCTTCGACGGTTTCGTGCACGACGATCGCCTTCATCTGGGACTGCTCGAAGTCGAGATCTCCGAGCCTCGAGGTCTGCTCTCGATGCCCTTCCAGTTCACGGGCATGCAGTTGGCTCGTATCGCAAACTATCGCTCGACACCTTCGCGCTGGAAGGTCGAGTTGATTTCGCTGACGGGTGATCTCGATGCGCTCCTTCCCAGTGCGATGGTGGTGGAGGGCCCGTATCTCTACATCTTTGCCTTCCTCGATCGCGATGCGGAGTCGTATCCGCGTGTGCTGGCTCGGCTACGGCTCGAGGATCTGGAGCGCGCGAGCGAGAGCGCCGGGGTGGCGGTCGAGTACCTGGCAGGTGACGGATCCTGGAAGCCGGGATTCGACGTCGCCGATGCGCGGATCCTGATGGATGACAACGCGACGGAGATGAGTGTTCGCTTTCATCCCGGGACGGGGCTCTGGCTGGCGCTCTACAACTATCCGGATACGCCGCCTGAATTTCCGGACGCCCCGCCCTCCGGTCGCGTCTGGCTTCGCACGGCGCATGCCATCGAAGGCCCCTGGTCCGAGCGATCGCTGCTCTTCCGCATTCCAGAGCTAGAGCCTGACTTCGCGGGTGGAACCGATCCCAACACGGCCTGCTATGCCGCCAAGGAGCACCCGCAGTTCTCCGGGTCCAATCGCCTTCTCTTTACCTACGTCTGCAATCTCTTCGCGGGACCGGGGCAGGACGAGTTCGCGATCCTGCGAAGGTTGATGGCGAACATGGAAATCTACCGCCCGATTCCCGTCTCGCTTCCGCTGCCCGCGAACCTCGGCGATCGCTGACTCGATTCGATTGGTCGTAGGTGGCCAGAGGTCGTGGCCATAACCCCATATTTCGGCACGATATCGGCTTCAGCCGGTTGAGGTTTCTGGAAAACTCGTCACCATCTGCCGCCGTGGGCACGTGTACCGGCGAAAGAGCCGAGCCCGGTTGGATTACCTGCTCGAAGGAGATCGTTCGATGGAGCTGACAAGGAGTGTCGTGAGGGTCGTCTTGTGCACCGCCGCATTGGGCTTCGCGATGGAAGGGATCTCACTGGCCGAGTCTGGTCCCGAGTATGGTGCGCCCGGGGGCTACATCGGTCTGGGTGCGAGCTTCGGATTCGAAAATTTCGACATCTGGAACATCACGGACCCGAGCGTGGGCTACGGCTTCGATGCCTGGGGTGGCTACAAATTCAATCGCTGGGTCGCGACCGAGCTACAGATCGAATATCTCAATGGATTCAACTTCTGGCGTATTCCCTCTGGAGTCGAGGAGAGCGGAGAGGCCGTCACCTTCACCGGCAACGCCAAGGTCTACTTCATGAAGTCCCGATTCCAGCCCTTCGTGCTGGCCGGCATCGGAATGGGCTATATGAGGCACGTCAACGGCCAGACCGGGTTCGTGACGGCTCCCGTTGGTCTCGCGACTCGCTTCGGCGGCGGATTCGACTTCTATACGTCGGAGCACTTCGCGCTCCAGGTGAATGCCTCGTATGTGCTCCAGTTCCTCGACGTGGATGATTACGACTACGTCAGCGTCGTCATCGGAGGCCAGTATCGCTTCTGAGTCCTACCCGCGAGCTCGACTCCGCTCATGAACCGTGATGGCTTCCTCGAAAAGCCGCTGATCGGGATCTTGCGCGGAATCGATGCCGCGTCGCTCGAGCCATTGATCGAGGTCGTGATCCGCTCCGGCCTCGAGACCCTCGAGATCACGATGAATACGCCCTGCGCGGCCGAGTTGATCGGCCGCGCCTGTGAGCTGGCGGGAGATCGGCTCAGCATCGGGGCCGGCACCGTGCTGGATCGCGACTCTCTCGACTCGGCCCTCTCGGCCGGCGCCGGCTTCATCGTGATGCCGACCCTCGTCGAGGAGGTGGCTTCGTCATGCCGCGAGCGCGACATTCCCTTCTTTCCGGGGGCGCTCA
>CBDUYG010000228.1:0-5899 GCA_965371385.1 uncultured Myxococcales bacterium
GATCGCTGGACGACTGGATCTGGCTGAACTTCAGCTTCATCGGCTTGCCGAAAAACTGGCGGGCGAGATCCGCCAGGTCGTCGGCCCGGTCCTCGAGGCGCTTTACGTGAAAGGGGCTCGAGGCGGCAAAGTGGAGGGAGTCCGGGGCGCGGCCGATGAGCTCGGCGGCGATGAGCGAGTGGTGGAGGGCGGGATTCTCCTTCTTCGCCATCGCCATCAGACGATCCTTCACGGCCTCGAGACTCACGACGTCCTCGGCTGAGTGATAGCCGACCTCCTCGTCCGTCTCTGGGGGCGACGCATCGTGATCGGCGCGGGCCAATGACGGGCCGCTCGGAGCCGCGCTCGGGACCGGCGGGGAAGCGGGGCCACCCGCGGTCGCGGATGCGCTGGTCTCGGGCTTCTCCGGTGCTCTTGCAGTCGCTGGGTCGGCTGCGGCCCGCGTCGGTCCGCCGCCTCCCCTGCGCGGGCCTTCGCGTTGCGGAGCGTCGCCGCCGGCTGCGCCTCGGCCGCCTCCACTGGCGCCTCCGCTTGCACCTCCACCGGCACCTCCACCGGCACCTCCACCGGCACCTCCACCGGCACCTCCACCTACGCCTCCACCGGCACCTCCACCTACGCCTCCACCGGCACCTCCACCCGAGCCACCGCCGCCGCTCGCGAGACGCTTCTCGAGGGAATCGAGGCGAGCCACGAGCTGGGCCACGTCTTCGCCGCTCGGTAGGGTTGCGAGCCTCACCAGCGCCATCTCGAGCACGGCGAAGGGCTGCGGCGCCCAGGCGAGATCCTCCTGCTCCTTGACGAGCGCGCGGAACATGCGGCGAAGGCGGATCGCATCGCTGCGCCCCGCCAGCTCCCGCAGCTGGGCGATCTCTTCCGGGCTGCCCGCGACCAGGGTCTCGGCCTCACCCTCCGCGAGGCGCAGGACCACCAGGTCTCGCAGGAGTTGGATCAAGGCCGCGCCCAGGCGCTTCGGATCGCTTCCCTTGTCGAGCGCGCGTGCACACGCGACGAGGGCTGCGCCGGGGTCGGCGTCGATGCATGCGCTCACGATCGCGATCAGCACGTTGCGGTCGATCAGGTCGAGCACCTGGCTCACAATTTCGTCGTCGACTTCGCTCCCTCCGTACGAGATCACCTGATCGAGCAGGGTCTGGGAGTCGCGCATCGAGCCTTCGCCCTCGCGCGCCAGGGCGAGCAGGCTGCGATCGGAGATCTTGATCCCCTCGGCCTGGGCAATGACGCCCAGACTGCGCGCGACCTCGGACGCAGCGATGCGGCGCAAGTCGTAGCGCTGGCAGCGCGAGAGCACGGTGAAGGGGATCTTCTCGGGATTCGTGGTCGCGAACACGAAGAGGCTGCGGGGCGGCGGCTCTTCGAGGGTCTTGAGCAGCGCGTTGAAGGCCGCCGTCGAGAGCATGTGGACCTCGTCCACCACGAAGATCCGGTACTTGCCCGGCGAGGGGGCATAGCGGATCGATTCGATCACCTCGCGCATGTCGTCGACGCCGGTGCGGCTCGCCGCGTCGATCTCCTGGACGTCGGTGGAGCGTCCCGAGGTGATGTCCCGGCAGGCGGCGCAGCTTCCGCACGGGGTTTCCGTGGGTCCCTTCTCGCAGTTGAGGCAGCGCGCGAGGATACGGGCGAGGGTGGTCTTGCCGACCCCGCGCGGGCCGGTGAGCAGGATCGCATGGGGGATCCGGTCGCCGCGGATGGCGTTGCGCAGGGGGGTCGTGACGTGACTCTGCCCCGTGACCTCGTCGAAGGTCTGGGGTCGCCACTTACGCGCGATCACCTGGTAGGTCACGGGGGGACACTCGCTCTCGAACTATGTTGATCGGCATCACTGCTGTGACGAGAGAAGATCGCAGGGTTGACCGCTCGCAATCCAGCCCCCATTGCGGCTGCTTCCTTCCGGACCTGACCGGGTTCATGAAAACGGGAGTCGAATGGGACCCTGCGATCATCCCTCGCCACAGGAGACCCGAATCTAACACGCAGCTTCACTCCGGGGCAAACGATCGCGAGTTGCAGCCGCGAAAGGGCCCCCGAGGCGCTGATGCGCGACCCGGTTGGTGGGCGCGTGCGGCGCTCAGGGCAGCGGCGCGAGGTTGTGCTGGGTTGAGGTCGCTAGAGTTGGCGATGTTCGCGAGGCTCGAGGGGAAATGTCGGCCCCGAGACTTCGTGTCCCGAATCCACGTCCTGGTTCGAGATCTCGAGCTCCGCGCGTTCTCCAGCGGCCTCGATCTGCCAGGAGGGTGCCATCGTGAAGCCCGCTGCAGGGGGCTCGTTCGCCAGGGGCAGCCGCAGCCGGTAGCGCCCCTCGGCATCGGCGTGCGTGCTCGCGCGGTAGACCGCGCTCCGCTTTCGGTTGGTCTCATAGTCGAGGCGCGCGTCGATCCGCTCACCCGGGGCCGCGAAGCCGACGACTCTTGCACCTTCGACTCGTTCGAAGACCTTGAACGCCTTGGGGATGTTGCTGCGTGCGACGCGCGGTGACTCGTGGATCAGGCGGTGGCGGCCGAGGCCGCTGCCGTCACGGTTGAAGAGTCGCTGCATCATACCCGCTCCCGGCGGGCCGGAGGCGTCGGCGATCACGTAACGAACGGAGAGCTGCTGCAGGATGGCACTTGCCAACTCTTCGTCGGGGGTCGTGAAGTAGCGATGGGCCAGCGCCATGTTGGAGCCACCGAGGTCGTCTCCGAAGTTGTCGACGACGGCCGGGCGCCGCCCTGCATACTGCACGACGTGCCCGATGCCGACATCCGCCATCACCCCGTACTCGGGCTTCTCGCCGGCATCGAGAAAGCCGCGGGTCTCGGGCGTGTGGCTTCGCAGCCAGCTCGTCGTTTCGAGCAGGGGAGCCCAGCGGTGAGGCAGTGGCGGCTCGGAGTCCGCGCTCCCGAACACGCTCAGCTCGCCGACCAGGTAGGGCGCATACGCGGGCCACATCGGTGCCAGAAGAATGGCCACGGCACCGGCCGCGGCGGTTGCGAGCCCGAAGCGAAGTGATGGAGCAGGGCCGAGGCGTCTCGCGAGCAGCTGGTATACGCGCACCACGCTCCAGCCGAAAACGAGGGCGAAGGGAATCGCGAACGAGTTGAAGAAGCGCCGGTTGCCGATCGTCACGATCGCGAGCGGCAGCGCCCAGGCGATGAGCGTGAGGGCTGCGATGCGCCGCTTCGGATCACGCGCCTCCCAGAGCAGACCCAGAATCGCGAGGGGGAAGGCGTAGATGAAGTAGCTGAGCCGAACCTGGGCGATCGTCGGATCGAAGCGCCCGGCGTCCATGAACAGGGGGCGGGATTCCCGCACTCCCGCCTGAAAGACCTCTCGCTTTGCGAGCCACCGCCAGGCATCCTCGCCGTTCGCGGCCAGCTCGGGGATGAGGATGAGGCTTGCGATCACGAGGCCTCCCGCGACGGCGAGTGAGATGGCCACGCGAAGGTTGTGACTCCGGCGCGCTTGGGAGAGCCGGAAGAGCAGGGCGCAGGCCAGGCCGAAGAGGGCCAGGATGCTGACCAGCCAGGGTTGAAAGCGGGAGAGCACGACCGGGCTGTAGGGATCCCACTGGGCCCACGGCCGCAGGGCTCCCCCGAACGCCAGCAGCAGCCCCAGCGCGATGACATGGATCCCGGCGGAGCCCGCGGCGAAGGCCTGCGCGTCCTGCCACTTCCGGCGGCTCAGGAGAAATACCGCCAGGCAGAGCTCGCAGAGGGCGACCTGGAGCAGCCCTCCGGGCCAGAGCAGGAACATCGCGGCGATCCCGCAGCCGAGGGCCACGATGGCGAAGGCGTGTGAGCGCGAGAATTCGGAGCTCGAATCGAATCGGGTCAGAGTATTCAAGGTCGCGGCCATGAGCAGGGCGGTCATGGCCGCGACGCCGACATGATGGTCTAGATATCCGATCTGCGAGTACCAGAAGTGTGCCGAGAGCAGGCTCAATACGAAAGCCGAGATCAGCGCGATCGCGTGTCCGAAATACCGTCGGGCGAGCAGGTAGACCAGGGCGACCGTGCCGGCGCCCAGCACGGGCGGGATCCATACCGCAGCGGTCTCGAGCGAGCGCTCGTCGGCTCCCGCGCCGAGAGGAAGAAGGAGGACGGTGACGAGGCTGTCGAAGAGCGGCGGCCAGATTGCGCGCGCGCCGCGGGGGAAGTGGATATAGGGATCGAAATCGAGAGTTTCGGGGAAGTTGGCGAGACCATAGAGGACCCGGCGCATGTGATAGTAGGCGTCGTTTCCGAGCAGGTAGACGCGGTCGCTGCGCAGGACGTCCCGGAAGGGCAGGGCGCGAACGGCCAGGGCTACGCCGAAGAGGGCCAGGGGGATCAGCGCTTTCAGGGACCGCAGCATCGCCCGGAGGACGATACCACTCCGACCTCGAGCCGCGAATCCGGTGGCGGGCCCATCGCAGGTCGATCGAGTCTCTGGGAGCAAGCCCGAAGCGTGCCGGGAAGCGATCGACCGGGCGATGGAAGGGGTTCTTCAACGGGCTGCTAGCCTATTCCTCCGATGTCGGAGGAAGCATGGCGATCTTGAAGGTGGCGAGAATGGGCCATCCGGTCCTGCGAGAGGTGGCGCGAGAGGTCGACCCCGACGAGATCCCTACGCGGGAGTTTCAGGATTTCGTCGACAGCATGATCGACACGATGCGTGAGTACGACGGCGCGGGACTGGCGGCACCCCAGGTTCATGTGTCCAAGCGGGTGCTCGTGATGGAGCTTCAGGACAATCCGCGCTATCCCGACGCGGAGGAGATTCCGCTCTCGGTCTTGATCAATCCGAGAGTCACTCCGGTCACGGAGGATCGAATCGAGGTGGTCGAGGGATGCCTCTCCCTGCCGGATCTGAGGGGGGTCGTGCCTCGCATCGCGGCCGTGGAGCTCGAAGGAATGGATCGGCACGGCCAGAGGTCATGCCGGCGCTTCGAGGGCTTCCCCGCCGCGGTGGTACAGCACGAGTGCGACCACCTGGACGGCGTTCTCTACGTGGACCGGATGGAGGATATGCGCACCCTCACGTTCGTGCGGGAGTTCGAGCGCTACCACGGGATCCCCGGGCCTTGATAAATCCTGGAGGCGTGATATTCCCTGCTCCCTTCGGGATCCACGTGCCGGGCAGACCATGATTCACACGGCTCGAATTCCAGATCGTATCCACGGGGCCCCGATCGCTACAAGAAGGGCTCGCAGGGAGAGGCGCGCGTGATCGAGATTTCGAACCTGACCCGGCGTTACGGCGACGTTGCCGCGGTCGACGAGGTGTCTCTTCGCATCGAACGCGGCGAGGTGGTCGGGCTGCTGGGACACAACGGCGCCGGCAAGACCACCATCATGAGGATCCTCACCGGATTCCTCGAGCCGAGCTCGGGCCGGGTGAGCGTGGGAGGCGTGGATATCGGCGAGGATCGCATCGGGGTCCAGCGGCAGATCGGCTACCTGCCCGAGAACGCCCCCCTCTACCCCGAGATGTTCGTCGGCGAATACCTGTTCATGATGGCCGAGCTACGCCAGATCCCTGCTTTCGAGATCCGTTCGGCGGTGATCGAGGCGTCCCGGGACACGGGCCTCGAGAATCGGCTCGGCGAGCGGATCGGCACCCTCTCGAAGGGCTATCGCCAGCGCGTCGGTCTGGCCCAGGCGATCGTCCATCGGCCCGAGGTGCTGGTGCTCGACGAGCCCACCAACGGCCTCGATCCAATGCAGATCCAGTCGATCCGCGAGCTGATCGTTCGCTTGGCGGAGCAAACCACGATCATCCTCTCGACCCACATCCTGCAGGAGATCGAGGCCGTCTGCGATCGCGTGCTGGTGATGATCCAGGGCTCCCTGGTCGCGGACGCAAGGCTGTCGGAGTTGATCGGCAGTCATGCGGTGGGCCTTACCCTGGCCCGGCC
>CBDUYG010000229.1:0-5883 GCA_965371385.1 uncultured Myxococcales bacterium
GAGTCCGGCGCGAGCCCGTCGCTGTAACTGGGGACGATCCGCGGAAACAAGCCACTGGCCGAGAGGCTGGGAAGGACCGCGAGATCGGCTGATCCAGAAGCCAGAAGACCGGCCTCTTCGCGTTCACGATCGGCTTTACGTCTCTTCGGTGCAGGAGAGGTAGGGCGAGTCGGGGCTCAGCGTCCTTCCAGATGGGTTTTCGAATTTGTGTGGCGCCCCACCAGGGGCGGCGTGCCTATTCGTGAGCTCATGAGGCCGGTACCGGCCAGGTCGAATCAACCGCCCCACCTCACTCCCCTCTCGATCTTCAGCGATCGCCCTCGATCTTCGGCGATCACCTGCGTTGTTCCGAAGTGGCATTCAGCCTTCGCTGCGAGGTTCGGTGGTGCTCGCGCCGCCGAGTCCCGAAGTGTGCGCCCGGCAGCGGCGCACGAGGAGGCAATACCATGCTCTCGAGAGCAGCACGGCTCGCGTTGACGCTCAGCGTCGGCGCCGGCTTCATGAATGCACCACAGGCCCAGGCCGCACCCAACGACATCGCGGCGATGAATGCCTGGGCGACGGAGGTCTTTGGCCCCGTGATCCGGGGCCCGATCGACATCGACCAACCTGGGCTCGGCAACGTGACCTACGGCAGCGAAACCGACGTGATCGGAGTCGCCTCGGGCGGCACCACCCAGGTCCTCTCTCTCGGAGACGGCGGCTCGATCACACTCGGCTTCGCGTCGGGTATCAGCGACGGCCCCGGCGACGACTTCGCCGTCTTCGAAAACGGGATCTGGACCGAGTTCGGACTCTTCGCGGAGTTCGCGTTCGTGGAGGTCTCGTCGGATGGCTCGAGCTTCGCGCGCTTCGGCGCCGTGACGACCCGCACGACTCCCGTCTGGAGCTTCGTGGAGATCGATCCGGCGGATTATGACTACTTCGGTGGAGGCCACGCGGCGGGGCTCGGAACCCTCTTCGATCTCTCCGAGCTGAGCGGGCATCTCCTGGTCGTCGGCGGCAGCGTCGATCTCGACGACATCGCCTACGTGAGACTGGTCGACGTCATCGGTGACGGCACGACCTTCGATTCGCTCGGCTCGCAGGTCTGGGACCCCTACCCCACCCCCTTCGCCGAAGGCGGCTTCGACCTCGACGGCGTTGGGGTCATCAACGTCATCAACGTCCCAGAGCCCGCGGTGGTCCTCACCCTGATCGCGGGTTGGCTCGGGTTGATGGCCCTGAGCGGTCGTCGACGCCGGCGGACCATCGCGCGCCCCTCGGTTGGGCTGGGTCTCGGCTCCGCCATCGCGATCGCGATGCTCGGCAGCACGGCCGCCGCAGCCGCCACGACCCTCGATTTCGAGAGCCTGAACCTCGACCCGGTCGGCTACTACAACGGTTCGGACGAGGCTGGCGGCTTCGTCACCGACGGCGTCAGCCTCGTCACCACCTGGTCCTTCGGATGCTGCTGGGACGGCTTCGCCGCATCCAAGACGACCGATTCCACGACTCCGGGCTTTGGCAACCAGTACAGCGCCAAGCCGGGCGGCGGTGCGGGCGGAAGCTCGAGCTACGGGGTCGGAAACCAGAACTACTTCGAGGAACGTGAGCCCGAGATCACACTTCCAGCGACGGGTCACGTGTTGGGCGCGGAGTTCTCCAACAGCACCTACGCCTACTACTCCATGCTCGATGGCGACGCCTTCGCGAAGAAGTTCGGTGGGCTGGATGGAACCGACCCCGACTGGTTCAAGCTCACGATCGAGGGCTACGACGAGTCGGACCTGCTGACCGATACGGTCGAGTTCATGCTGGCCGACTATACGGGAGGACCGGGAACGGACACCATCGTCGACACCTGGGAGTGGGTCGACCTCAGCTCCCTGGGCGCCGTCTCAAAGCTCCGCTTCAGCCTCACGTCGTCGGACGGCGTCGGAGTCAACATGAATACGCCCGCCTACTTCGCGATCGACAACCTGGTCTATACGCCGGAGCCCGGAACCGGGCTGCTGGTCGGGTTGGGGCTGCTCGCGCTCGCTGCGCGGCGGTCACGAAGAAGCACCCGTTAGCGCCCGATGCGACACCCTGCGCCACGATGCCTCGGGCAGCGAGCCGCTGCCCTGGCGTTGATCTCGCACGCTCTGGTTGCGGGCGTCGCGTCGGCCGACAACGTTTCGATCGGCGCGACGCCCTCCGCCCCGGCGGACGTAGAGGTGGAGTTAGAGGTGGAGGCAGAGGTGGGGGTAGAGATGGGGGCGGGCGGCATGGAGGAGAGAGAGGACGAAGCTTCGGTGGATCCTGAGCCCACGAATGCGACCGCCGGCGAAGAGACTCCGGACGAGATCGTCATCACCGGCTTCCGCACCGGGCTTCTCCGCGATGATCCCTCGGCCTTCGCGACGACGATCGATCTGGACGAATTCCAGGGTGAGCATCGAAGCCTCGAAGATGTGCTCTCCCAGGTCGTCGGCGTGCAGATCCGGCGTTTCGGCGGGCCGGGTGAACGTTCGGAGATCTCGATCCGCGGCTTCGCACCCTCCCAGGTCGTCGTGACCCTCGACGGGGTCCGTCTCAACTCGGTGCGGGGCAGCGGCGTGGATCTTTCGAACATCCCGGTCGAACTGCTGCAGAGCATCGAGGTACTGCGGGGCGGCGGCGCAATCGGTGAGGGCAGCGGTGCCATGGGAGGCGTACTGCGCCTCGAGACCCGGCGACCGGGTCAGGCGACCGAGGCCCGCGTGACGGCCGGCATCGCCTCCTTCAAGACGGCAAACGTCTCCCTCTTCGCCGGCTCCCCGAGCGAGATCGTCGACTGGGGCCTCGGGTACAACTTCTTCAGGACCGACGGGGACTACGAGTTCCAGCGCCCCCTCTTCGTCTTTGTCGATGAAGGCAACGTGCCCCTACCCCTCGATCCCCCCAGCGCCACCCGAATCAACAACGAGAGCGAGAAGCACAGCGTCACGCTCAGCCTGGGGCGGGAGCTGGGTGATTGGGGCTACCTCTTCGCCAATCAAAACCTTCTCTTTACCAGTCGCGGGGAGCCGGGCCTCGACCGCGCCGTCAGCGGCTCGAATGCAGGCCAGCAGGCCTTCGCGCACTCTCGCGAGTTCGGCAGCATCAGCCAGCTGCGCTGGGAGGAGATCGACCTCGGACTGGCCGACATCGAGTCCAGAGTCTCCCTCTCCTATCGCTTCAAGCGAAACCGCTTCAAGGACCCGGCTCCCGCCGCCAATCCCGCTCAGCCGATCGACGTCAGCTACGACGACTCGACCGGCGACCTCACCTGGACCTCACACTGGGAGGGCGAGGGCCTTGGCGCCCAGCACACCATCACAGGAGAATTCGAGACCTTTCGCGACGCCCTCGATGCCAGCGACCGTGCCTCCCGCGATCGTTGGGACGTCGCCCTCAGCCTTCGTGATCGATTGGGCTTCCTCGAGGACAAGCTGCAGGTCATTCCCGCACTTCGCTTCGATTGGAACGAGGATTTCGGAGACAACTGGCTGCCGAGCCTGGGGCTGGTGATCCATCCCCTGCCCTGGCTGCGCATCAAGTCGAACGCCGATCGAGCCTTCCGCATCCCGAGCTTCGAAGAGCTCTACCTCCCCGACCAGGGCTTCATCTCGGGCAACCCGAATCTCGAGCCCGAAGAGTCGTGGAATGTCGATGCCGGCTTCGAGATCCTGATCGCCGAGGCATTCCCCTTCCGGGACATTCGCTTCGAGGCGGTCTACTTCTACAGCGCGATCGAGAACTCGATCATCTGGGTCTATCGGAGCCCGACTCGGATCGGGCCGGTAAACAGCGGGGACGCCACGAGCCAGGGGGTCGAGCTTGGATTGTCCCTGGGCATCACCTCCTACGTCACCCTCTCCGCCAACCACACCGAGCTCGACGCGACCTCGGACGAAACCGGCAATCGCCTGCCCGGCCGGCCCGAGCGTGAGACCAATGCCCGCATCGAGGTGGCGGATCGCGGCGTCTGGAAGCTGGTGGGCGAGCTACAGCGAACCGGATCGATCACCGTGAGCCGGGACGACTCGTTCACCATGCCGGCCCGCAGCGTCTGGAACATGAGCGCAGCCTTGAATTTTGCCGAGGTCATCCGCCCGATGGCCAGTGCGCTTCGCCTCAGCAGACTCTGGCTGTCGTTTCGGGTCGACAACATCGGCGACGTCTCGGTGCGCGATGCCCGCTCATTCCCTCAGCCCGGTCGAAGCTTCGGGCTCACCCTGGAGGCCGGCTGGTGAGGCGTATCCTGACCCTCTTCATCGTGGCCGCTGCGCTACCCGGAATCGCTGGAAATTGCGGCGGAGACGGCAGCGGCGGAGACCCTCCGATTTTCGAGCGCAGCTCGGACGGCGATTGTCTGCCGCTGATCGGAAAGTTTCCGCCGGGCTTCGACATGCTGCCCGGCGGTGCGGGCCACGCGGTCGCGGTGCAGTTCGACCCCGCAGCGGTGGTCTTCACCGACCTCAACGGAGAACGCCCGAGCCTGCTCAGCGACGACGTCGTCCTCGGGGTGCCGCCCGATACCGACGGCGATGGGGTGAACGACGACCAGCAGCCCCTGTGCGACGCCAATCCGCGAATGCGCTCGGCGACGATGGGGATCCCCTTTGGCGTCTCGCCCGACCTCGCCTTCGTCGCCTCGAGCGGCTACGAGCAGGTGATGTTCTTCTCCTCGCCCCGGGGAGCGATGGAGCGTCTGCTCGTCACGAATCCCGACTCGACACCCGACGGCAGCTATCACGCCGAGGACTATCTCCTGCTGCCGAACGAGGGAGAGAGCGAGCTGTGGACGGCGCTCTCGACGAAGGCCTGCATCTATCTCACGGATGATGCCCCCGTCGATCCCGTGGACTCACGCGGTCAGCCGATTGGCCAGGACGCCTGCTGCGACCGTATTCCCGACGTCCCCAGCTACGTGACCCGCTTCACCGCCGGCATGACCCGGGTGGGCAATCGCCTCTTCGTTGCGACCTCGAACCTCTATCGCGCGAGCACCGGACAATTTCAACCCGGAACGATCCTGATCTACGATTTCGAGTCCGCAGCCGAGCCCTTCGAGCTCCAGCCCCACACCTCGAAGCCCCTTCTCTTCACCACGGGCTTCAACCCCATCGGCATGCAGAGCTATCGCACGAAGGCGGGGCGCGACCTCGTCGTCGTGACGGGCCGGGGCGCCATCACCCTGGGAGTCGGCTCGAGCGGCATCCTCAGCGAGGGCTTCCTCGACTTCATCGATGCAGAGACCCTACGGGTGGTTGCGACCATTCCCCTTGGCTTCGGGGCGCCCTCGGGTGACGCCGTTGCGATCGACCCGAAGCGTAGGATCGCGATGGTCGGCTCGACGAACATGCGGGTGCTCTTCGCCGCCGACCTCGCGCCCCTCGAGGACCCCCGTCTCTACCTGGGAGACGAGGTCATTCGACTCGATGGAAGCAATCCCAACTTTCCAGATGCGCGGATTTTCGATGCCGAGTCTCCCTTCGAGATTCCCGCGCGAAACGACGGACCCAACCCCATCGTCTGTCCGGGCTGGACGCACGTCGCGATCAACGAATCCGGCACGAACGCCTATGCGATTGATCGCTGCGACGGCACACTCTCGATCGTCGATCTCGAGATCCCCGACACAGCGTGCGGCCCCGCCGGCCCGAAACCGGGCGAGTGTTGCAACAGGGTTCCCCTGCCCCAGGCGTGCTTCGATCTGCAGCGCGTCTCGAACCTCACCGCCCCCTTCAACGAGCCCGAACTGCCCCACGCGCCCAGCGCCATCGCGGTACGACCCGGAGAGCCCGGCGTTGATTACACCTCACCCGATGTCTTCTACATCTCGGATCTTTCGGAGGGACGATTTTGCAGCGTTCGCATCGACTCGTTCGCGCCCTA
>CBDUYG010000230.1:0-5845 GCA_965371385.1 uncultured Myxococcales bacterium
ACATATCGTCCACGAGGACGTTGATGCGGTTGCCGAACATGCCGCGGTACTGGATCTGGCCGCTCAGCGGGCCGTTGTCGACGACGTCGCCGCCTGGAATGAGCCGAAGGAGCTGGGTGGTATCCGGCTCGTTGGGCGTCGCTCGCTCGGGCGACGCGATGAACGTGTCGGGTGCCCCGAGCTTCTGGCCCTTGATGACGATCTCTTCGATCGGCTCTTCAGCCGCGTTCTCGGCGGCGGCGATGCACGGGACGAACAATGCTAGAGCGATGAGGCTGAGCGCAGCAGCGATGGCACGCGCCCTGCCTCGAATATTCGAGCTGGTCACGGGATCGATCCTCCCTTCCCGTTGAAATGGCAGACAGACGGCACCGGTCAGGCCGGGCCGCCATTCATGAAGCTCCCGCAGGAGCCTTCGATGCCGATCAGGAAGGGATGGGGACGTGGTCCAGTGAATCGGGCAGGCGCCCGGGCATGACCTTACCGGCTACCTCGCTGGGGCGCGGGGTGATCTCGGGAAGGGGCGCCGGCTTCGGCGGAAAGAGCGCGAAGCCGATCCGCGGGCTGGAAGGTGAGGTCGATACCCCGCCGGCTTTCGTGCAGCCGCAGAGGCACGGGGCGCGGAGTTCGTAGGGGTGTACCTCTACGGCTTCGAGCTCCGGTGGGTGGTTGCTGGCATGGCGGTGATGGGCGTCTTCTGCCGGAGGGCTCTCGTGATCGGCGTGGGGGTCGTCTTGATGAATTGCTGTGGTCTGTTGACGATGGTTTCCGTGCTGAGCGCTCGTTCGCTGCTCGTGCTC
This sequence comes from uncultured Myxococcales bacterium, assembly GCA_965371385.1. Lineage (GTDB taxonomy): Bacteria > Myxococcota_A > UBA9160 > UBA9160 > UBA4427 > CBDUYG01. Next base: position 801 of record CBDUYG010000230.1, read on the forward strand.
GCCGCCATGATTTGCGAGGGTCACCGCTATCGCTACCGGTTGTGTGGGATGGGGATGCGGGGCGTTCGAGGGAGCGCTGCGATGGTTGGCGTGCCGAGCGTCGGCCGGCTCTGGATGCGAGAGGCCGGGATGAGGATTGCTCGCGCTCGGCTGGATTCGCGCGGCCGACTGGATCGGCGCGGACTCCCCTTCGTAGCAGGGGATCGACGCCGCACCCAGGTGGGCGAGGGTGACCAGCAGCGAGATGACGCGAGACATCGGGTTCCTTCGCGGTGGCCGCAGAGCCGGCGTGGTGGGGGCTCTGCGGCCGAGGCGAGTGATTCTAGCTCGTCCGTGAGCTTCGGCCTGTCGAGTGCCTCGATATGCTGCGGGCCTGGGTCCATGAGGTGCACCCGGGGATCCGGAGTCGAGCGGATCGACGATGAGACATCCATTCACGATCGAGGTGAAGCCACAGGCTTCCGGCCCCGAAACCTCGTCGGCTACCGGATGGAGTCCCGCCTCGACCGCTTACGGACCCGACTCAGTCGTGCGGCTCCCCCTCCCGGGTTCCTTCGACCTCCTCGGCGACAGGAGGAAGCAGCCAGGGTAGGGCGATGAAGAGGGCCAGGCTGAGCAGGCCGCCACAGAGCGCCGGTGCCTTCGGTCCCACTGCATCGATCAATACGCCCGCCGTCCAATTCGAGAGCATCGATCCCAGCCCGATGCCCACCATGGCCAGGAGCGCCTGGCCGGTCGAGCGCAGACGTTCCGGGATCACTCTGTCGAGATAGACCGGAGCACCGAGGATGACGCCCCAGACCATCACCCCGTGGAGCGCCTGCGCGAGATAGACCCAAGCGAGATCGTCGGCGAGGGCGCTCACGGTCCAGCGCAGCGACGAAGCGGCGATCCCGATCGCGATCACTCCCCGGGGCCCCAGCCGAGCCAGGCCGGCGCCGAAGAAGTAGACCAGGGGAACCTCGAGCGTGAGCATGATCAGCCACATTTCGCTCACGGCCTCGAGTCCGCCGCCCTGGGCGCGAACGAGCATCGGGAAGAGCACCATCGGACCCTGATTCGCGAGGTAGGCGAGAAAGGTGAAGACGATCAACCGAACGAAAAGGTGGTTGCGTAGAAGCACGCGCCACTCGCCGGGCTCGGCTCGAAGCGCCATGCTGCCGAGCCTCGGGAGTGAGAAGCCTGCAATGGCCGCGACGGAGACCAGGGCTGCGGCTCCCAGGAAGATCACTTCCAGCCCCGGCTCCCCGTGACCCGAGAGCGTCGGAGTCGCGAAGATCTCGGGCTGCCGGCTACGCAGGGCGGAGAGGAGCCAGGGAAGGCTGCCCACGCTCACGCCAAAGCCGATCGTTCCCAGCACCCGAACTCTTCCGAAAGAAGTCCCACTCCGGTCGTCGAGCGCCGCGAAGGTGGCGGCGACACACGAGGGCATGAGGGCCGGAAAGAAGAGGGCCAGCAATGCGGTGTAGACGAGAAATTCGCTGAAGCTCGTCGCTCGAAAGAGCAGGACGTATCCCGCGGCGGTTCCGAGAGCGAGAAGGCCGACGATGCGCCCCCGCAGCCCCGTGCGGTCCGCGATCTGTCCCCAGAGCGGCTGCACCAGAATGCCCATCATCGGGATCACGCCGAGCACGAGTCCGACCTGGACGCCGCTGAGCCCGACGTTCTCGCCGAGGTAGAACGCATAGAAGGGGAAGTAGAGCCCCAGCGCGCCCATCACGAACCACCACAGGAGCGAAAGTCTGCGGATGGAAGAAGAGGCGGGAGATGAGACGCGAGCCTGCACCAGACCCAGGGCGATCAGCAGGGTCATGGGCGGGCCTGGGCGCATGGAACAGTCTTACAACGATCGGCCACCGTATGCTACCGAATGCTACCGACCGCACGCCCCTGCGAACTTGTGCGATTCCCGGGGAGCGTGTATGGGTCTCGTGGCTTCGGGGCCTCGAATGGCATCTCTCCCCGGACGCATGGTTTCAGAATCGGCAAGGAGTCGCCGCTCCGTTTCCATGGGAGATCGACACGGGTGAACGACTCTCTCCGGTCGACCCCAAGGTTGGAGGATCTCGAAGTTGAGAGCAGAACATCGAAGGGGCCTCGGCATCGAGGTCGGGCGCGCGGGAGCAGGGCGGACTCTCGCGCTTGCACTGATCGGATTACTCGTCAGCGTCGGCTCGGCTCGAGCCGTCGCTCCGGAGACCACCGAGCCCGACTACGACCGTCCGGGCTGGTATATCGGCTTGGGTAGCTTCGCAGCGATCCCGGATTTCGATCTCAGGGCCGGCGATCTGTGGATTCCCCCCTCCGTCGCACCCCCCTACACGGACCCCGATTTCGGCACGAGCGTCGGTATCGACTTTCGATTGGGTTATCGACTGGCGCCGCGCTGGTCCGTTGAGTTCGACTATCAATGGCAGAAGGGTTTCGATTCACGCAATCCCGCGCTCGACTTCCCCATCGAGATCGACACTCACCTGCTCAGCTTCAACACGAAGTTCTTTCTGCTGAAGGAGCGCTGGCAGCCCTATGCGCTTCTCGGTGCAAGCTTCCTGATCTTCAATACGGAGATCGTCGACGACGCGTTCAGGAAGCCGTGGAACGTCGACTACGGCTTTGCGCCTCGATTCGGCGCAGGCGTCGACTTCTATATCAACGAGCACTGGGTCGTGGTCGTTGAGGGCACCTATATCGTGCCGGTCGGCGTGACGGATGGCGCCAACATGGGCACCGTTGGCGGCGGGATCCAGTACCGATTCTGACATGATTGATTGGAAAGCTTGCGACGCCCCCCAACTGCCGCCGACGAAGGGCGCATTCGTTCAGATCAGCCCGCTCAGCCGCGACCGGGATGGTGTCGAGCTCTTCGGCGCCATCGGCGGAGCGGGGAACGACGAGCTGTGGCGATACATCCCGTTCGGCCCGCCCGAATCCTCCAACAGCCTGATGGGCATCCTGTCGTTCATGGCCGAGGCCCAGGATTGGCAGACGCTCGTCTTTCGTGACGCGGCTTCCGGGAAGGCTCTCGGCATGGCGAGCTACATGCGGATTCGACCCGACGCCGGGTCGGCGGAGGTTGGGAGCGTCGTGTATTCAAAGGCTCTCCAGAGAACAGCCGCCGCCACGGAAGCGATCTACTTGATGGCGCGTCATCTCTTCGATGACCTGGGTTACCGACGTTTCGAATGGAAGTGCGACAACGAGAACGCCGCATCCAGGAACGCAGCGCTGCGCCTGGGCTTCGTGCCGGAGGGCGTGTTCCGTCAGGACATGGTCGTCAAGGGCAAGAGCCGCGACACAGCCTGGTTCTCGATGCTCGATCGTGAGTGGCCGCACATCCGATCCGCATTCGAAGAATGGCTGGCGCCGGAAAACTTCGACCCGAGCGGGCAGCAACTCCGGTCACTGGTGGAGATCCGCGAGCGACTCGGCTGATTCCCAGCCCCGTCGCTCCGTACCGATGGATGGACGACCGGTCCGTGGAACAGATCGCTCATTATCGAATGATCAGGGCTTGAAAATCAGGAATTAATTCCCGATATTCTAACTCATGCTCTCACGCTTCATCGAAGGACGGCTGCGCTCGGCCCTGCGAGAGCAACCTGCCGCCGCACTGCTCGGGCCGCGTCAGGTCGGGAAGACAACTCTCGCCCGCTCGCTCGGTGGAACGTACTTCGACCTCGAACTCGAAACCGAGCGCCTTCGGCTCGACCTCGAGTGGGAGCAACTGGTCCGGGCGAAGCGACTGCTGGTTCTCGACGAGGCGCAGACGTATCCCGAGATCTTTCCGAGACTACGAGCGGCGATCGATTCGGAGCGACGACGAATGGGACGCTTCCTGATCCTCGGTTCTGTCTCGCCTCAGCTGATGCACTCCGTCTCCGATGCGCTCACCGGGAGACTGGCACTGGTGGAACTGACGCCTTTCCTTTGGACCGAACTGGATACCGATGCTCAGCGGCGACGGCTCTGGTTTAGCGGCGGTTATCCAGATGGTGGAATTCTGCGCCCATCGCGATTTCCCGGCTGGGAACTCGATTATCTTGAGTTGCTCGCGCAGCGAGACCTTCCCAACTGGGGGCTCACGGCCGCTCCGCGTCTCACGATGCGGCTCATGCGCATGCTTGCAGCCGCACACGGCCAGGTGTGGAACGGCGCGGCACTCGGCCGAAGTCTGGGCCTCGATGCGAAGACCGTCACCCGGTACGTCGACTTCCTCGAGGGCGCCTACCTGCTCCGGCGGCTGCTTCCCTACCACGCGAACCTGAAGAAACGCATGGTGAAGGCTCCCAAGCTCTACTGGCGTGATAGTGGGCTGGCGCACGCGTTGTTGGGGATCGGCGCCGAGCGACAACTGCTCGAGCAGCCATGGGTCGGGGCGAGCTTCGAGTGCCACGTAATCGAACAGATTATCGGGCAGGCCCGAGCGTTGGGGCATCACCCGCAGCCTTACTTTCTGAGGACGCACGATGGTCACGAAATCGACCTCGTGCTCGAGGTCGGTGGCTCACGCTGGGCTGTCGAATGCAAGCTGTCCACGCAGCCGGATCTGCGAGACCTCGAGAAGCTGTCGACATTGGCAGACGTGGTCGGAGCGGAGCGCCGGATCCTGCTCTCGCGATCTAGCGAGATCATCGAATCATCGAAGGGTCTCGTCTGCGATCTTCCGTGGCTTCTGGAGAACATGGATAGGTTGATTGCAGCTTGATTGGTAAGCCACGAAGATTGGGGGCTCGAAGAGGGGCAGAACGAACTGGTGCGGCGAAGAGGACTCGAACCTCCACGGGGTTGCCCCCACCAGCACCTCAAGCTGGCGCGTCTGCCAGTTCCGCCACCGCCGCACGCGGTCCTTCGATTTTCGGGTCATGCTGGATTCGAGCTGTTGGTCGGGCCCAGGCCCGACCCACTACCCACTCGATCCGATCCAGTGCTGAGCTTTCAACGATTTCGCAACGACTCCGTGAAGGCTCCGCAGCGATTCCGCCGCACTGAAGACCCGCGCCCTGGCTGGCGCGCGCAGACCATACCAGAGGCCGTCTCTCGCGTCA
>CBDUYG010000231.1:0-5844 GCA_965371385.1 uncultured Myxococcales bacterium
AGTCGAGCTGGAACTCGCTGCGTAGGAACGCGACGAACTCGCGGGTCAGGATCTTCGATTCGGGGATCTTCATCTTCGCTTCCCGTTCTCCCCCCGCTCATCGTACCAGTCACGGTGCGGTGACCACCGCAAGCAGCTGAGGCACTTCGTATCCTCCCACTGCAACCGACACCCCGGGCACAGGCCTGCCGTCTCGAACGTATTCCACACGTGCCCGCAGATGCAGATCCATTGACTGCTCCTCGGCGGCTCCCACGAGCAACTGGGGCAGCGGATCCTGGGATCGTGCGGCTTCCCCTTGCTGAGCTGCTTGTGCTTTTCGAGAATCCCGACCTCACCCGGGTCGCGCTTCCCGCCGCCTGGGCGAAACCGGTCACCCGGTCCCTTCATCTCGCATAGGCCGGCGTTCGAATCGCTCATCACTTCACCTCCTCACCTCAGGCGTTGATTGCCCTGTCGGGCACTCGATACCGACCCAACTCACCAATCCCTCACCAATCCAGCGGCGCGCCTTCCGGAATCACCAGCCCCTTCTTCATCCGCCTCAGCGCCTTGGCACATTGGTGCCAGTTTGCAACGGCGTCATCCTGCGTGCGCCCCCCCACGAGCAGGCGGACCGTCGGCCTGGTGGCATAACGGCTCGGCGCGAGCGCCGAGCCGACGAGGGGCAAACGCTGATAGACGGCCAGCAGGCGCGGATCCGCTCTCTGCTCGCACGGCAGCGCGCCCTGCAGGGCCTCTCGCTTCGTGGGCACATCCCGCCCGCGGCGGGAGAGAGGCCAGTCGACGTTCCACTCCAGTAGTGGAAGCGCATCGACCGTAGCGAGCGAGTATCCGACCAGGATTCCCGGGTAGCGCCTGGCGCACACCGCCTGCAGAGCCAGCTCGAGCGTATCTCGCTCGTATGCGTCCCAGGTGCTCTTGCTGACGAATGAATTCTCGGATAGCTCGAAACCGTGATACACCTCGCAGCGCAGGTCGAGCCAGGCTTCGGGCGCCTCGGGCAGGTGATCCCGGACGGTTCGATAAACCGGGAAGGGCGTCTCGGCGATGATCTCATCGGCACGAGCGGGGCCGAAGTCGGGCTCCTCACTGCGGGCAACGTGCAGGCGAAAGAATAGCTTCGAGATGGTGTCTTCGTCGCGTTCGGGAGGATCGAAGAGCAGGAACTCGACGACCCAACTCCCGACCCCGCTCAGTGCCCGGCGGTATTTCGGAGTCTCGGCGAGAGATGTCACTTCCGTCATGAACGCCCAGATCGAGCCATCGCCGCAGCAGGCCAGGTAGTGGTCGTGGGCGACAACGCAGTACTCCGGCGCTTCCAGGCCCCAGGGACCAGGGACGAGGCTCCAGCTCCCCAGCTTGTCGACAGCTTCCCGGAGGTCGCTCGCGTGGTCGGGTTCGATGTGGACCTTCATGCTTGATTCGCTCCTTTCGCGTTCGAATCGCGGTTCAGTGCACCGTCGGCCCGGCCTCGTGCGCTTCGCTCGCCCCCTCGCCACGCCTCGAAGCCTGTAGCCGCCTGGCCCTGGCCATTGCCGCACGCGCCTCGCCATGCCGCGACTGCCCCCCGAGAGCCGCGGCCAGGAGAAGCCAGGCGTCGGGGCTCGCCGCATCGGTGATCTCGAGGGCCCGCCTCGCCGCCTCTTCGGCCTCGACGTACTTCTCCTGCCTACCGCGAGCGATACTCAATTGGATCCAGGCCTTGCTGGCGAGAGGCATGCGCCGAAGCACCCTCGAGCAACAGCGCTCGGCCTGCGCCCACTCGCCGAAGGCACCGTGCGCGAGAGAGCGCAGGTACCAGAGTCCCGGGTTTGGCTCGTCGGACTCGGCGAGCAACGTATCGAGCCGCTCTGCCTGACTCCTCATGTCGTGTTCGAGCTCGTCCAGCACGACATCATCCAGGTTGTCCCGGGCAACGCGCATCCGCTTCGCCAGATCGAGCACTCTGCCCTGAATCACGTAGGCACGCCGCTCGAGGCACCGCTCTCGCTCGCTCTCTTTCGGTGTAGGGGAGCCTTCGATCAACGCCGGCTGCCCCGCGCCCGGCTTGCCCTCGCTCTTCGCGCGGCAGGTCTCGATGACGCGATCGAGGTACTCCCCCACCCGCGGTGTCCCGAGCCAGTCCTGCCAGGCCGCCCAGTCGGCGTCATCCCAGGACTCGGGCTGCTTGAATTCGGCGAGCCACTCGCCGGGCCAGTAGTAGCTGCCGTCCGGCTCGTAGTACATGACCCGGACGTAGCGTGCGGCTTCCTCGCGGCTCTCGGGCACGGGCGCATGGACGAGCTGTATCGCCAGGTCCTTCTGGTCCGGACCATAAGGCGGCGGATTGATGGCCAGGTCCGGTGTCCAGTACCAGAAGTGGCCCTCCGGACAGGCATACTGGGCGGTCACGGGCATGTGCGCGGGGCTGCTCGAGATCGCGACCTGACGACCGCTGGGTAGTGTCGGCATGGTGTTCTCCCTTCCATTCCTTTCTATCGATGCTTGATTCCCGGTCTGTGCCGGATTGAATCCACCAATCAAGACGACCCGGGAAGGCGACACGGGGAGACGATCCGCGAGCCGCCCATCCCTGCGCTGCTCAGTGGACGCGAACGGCCTCCCGCCTCACGAAGCGCAGGGATACCTCGCAGTCGCCCGCCTCCTGGACGAGGCGCAGGAGTTTGTCGCGCCGATGGCGCGCGATCTCCACGTCGGCAGTCTTCAGCGAGACTCGCACCCGCTCCTGGCGCCAGCCGTCGTGGATGACGGTGAACGCCGCCCACCACAGGCGACCGTTGCGCCATAGATGGTGGTTCGGGTCGGCATCGCCGGGTTCGGTGATGCGAATGCTGCGCTGAGTGCTGGGCTGCGCCAGCCTCCGAGAGGCATCACTTCGCTGGGTGGGATTGGATCGGGGGCCCGGCGCGTGCGGCTGCCGGGCAGGTCGTGACTTGCATGCCATGGTATCTCCTCAATGAGAAGACACCCGGAAAGCGCGGGCCGAGCTTGCGCTCCACTCGCACTGGGTACTTCGTTGCTCGGACGCCTGCGCGAATCTGCGCTGCACGTCGTCGCCGCATCTCCAGATTCGCATCGCCGGCCCGGTGAGGGCCGTCGCTGCGAGATCCAGAATGGCACCTTGGGATACCCACCCAGGTTGCCGGGTGCGCCTTCGATGACCCGATGCGAAGGGCCAATTGCCCTTCGAACCGTGCCGGGGAGGCGTCACCACTCCGAATGCCGAGGTCTCACTATACGCCCGGTGGGACGGAATGGAAGGGTGGGGTGTGTCATAGGTGGGGGTGGCATCGACGGGCTCCGGGGTTGGCGGTAAGTGGCTGCTGGATATGGGTAAATCGAATCTAATTGACTGGAGGCAGCCCATGAGATGCTGTAATTGATTTAAATGTCATTCTATATACTGCGTGAGTGTGCAATTTCGCATCTCTTGCACTACCTTGGTATCTCAAAACGCAGCTCCGGAGATGCGCATGAAACGAAGCCAGAAGGCGCGCGCAGCCCGACAAAGAACTCGACAGCTCGATGAAGTCCTGGCCCACGTGCGCGTGCCGCAGAGGCCGGCTGGAGGATGGGTGTCTGCCGTCCGGCAGGCTCTCGGCATGACACAGACGCAGCTGGCTCGGCGCATGGGAATCGCTCGGCAGAGCTTGAATCAGCTCGAGACGAACGAAGCCAGGAACACGGCCACGCTCGCCCGACTGCATCGCGCCGCAAATGCACTCGGATGCGAGCTGCAATACGTGCTGGTCCCACGCGAATCGCTGGCTCGATCGGTATCCGCTCAGGCGCTTCGTCGTGCAGAGCAGAAGCTCGGGCGAGTGAACCAATCGCAAGCCCTCGAGGCGTCGGCGATGGTCGCCGACGCCTTCTCCGACGCCGTATCCGATCTCGCCAGGGAGCTCGAGCTGCTGCGACCGGCAGATCTCTGGAATGACTGACTCGATCGCCGATCAACCGGACGGCGCCACCCTGCTGGAGGACGTATCCGGATTGCTGCGCGATGACATCACGACGCACGGCCAACTCGACGAGGCCGAGAGTCTCAACATCATCAACGCCGTGGAGTGGATCGAGCGAGGCCGAATCGGCGACGTATTCACGGTGCAGTTCTACCGGGAGCTCCATGCCCGCATGTACGATCAGGTCTGGGCATGGGCCGGTGTGCTGCGCTCCCAGACCGGGGCGGTGCCCAATATCGGAGTCGAGCCGACGAAAGTGCCTGCTGAGCTTGGAAGGGTCGCCATGGAGTTCGCTCGTGAATGGGCGGTACGCAACGACGAGAATCTGCTGCCCTTCATTGCCGGCTACCATCATGCCCTCGTATGGGTTCATCCATTCAATAACGGAAACGGGCGATGGTCCCGCCTGGCATGTGATGCGGTCATCGAGCGGCTTACCAACGATCCCCATATCGTGTGGGCAACCGATACCCTCAACTCCGATAGCGACGAGCGGTCGGCCTACATCGCGGCACTGAAGCACGCCGATACCGGCGATCTGCAGCCGCTCGTGGAGTATCTCGAGAGCCTGAATCCCGAGCGTTGAAAACTCCCCGCGACGGCTGTCACTGAAGCGCGGTGTTCCGGAAGCTGGATTGCGGCGGGGACCTCCAGCGCAAGCAAACCGAGTTGGGCTGCCTTGGAATCCGTTGCGAATTGAGCGGTCCGCCGTTTCTCCGAATCACCGGGTCCGTACCTCGGGTCGACCCGAAAGTAGTCTCTATTGCAGTTTCTGTATAAAAGACTATTTTTACATATCGGATAATCGGCATATAGATCTATAACTATCTGAATTTTAATGATTATTCTCGGTTTCTACTCAATCTCACCCGTAGAGGAACCGTGCCGATACGTGCCAAGAGGACAACTCGAGTCCTCCCAGAAAGGATTCGCTCATGCTCGCAGAACGCGTCATCGCCTCGAATGTGGTCCGCTTGCGGACCGATCGCGAGTGGAGTCAAGCCGAGCTGGCAAAGCGAGCCGATCTCTCCCGCGTCGCGATCGGGAAGATCGAGCGGGCGGAGACTCAGCCCCGGGAGCGGAGTCTCTCCAAGCTCGCAGGGGCGCTCGGTGTACCACTTCGCGAGCTCTTGAGCGAGGTCCGGCCGCTTCACACCGTTCGATTCAGGGCTGCAAAGCGAGTGAACACTCGTGAGCAGATCCTCTCCGAAGTCGCACGCTGGCTCGACGACTACAACGGCCTCGAAGAGCTGCTCCAGAAGCGGGACGGCTTCGCGTTTCGGGAGCTTGTTGGCGACGGCGCTCTCCCGGACAAGCTTGCGAAGAAGGCTCGCGACCTGATCGGGCTCGGACCTCGTGAGCCGATACGGGATATCTGCGGTCTCCTGGAGGATCACGGCGTCAAGGTTCTGTTGCTGGACAAGAAGAGCGATTCGTTCTTCGGTCTTTCTGTCGCGGCAGAAGACGGAGGGCCTGCCGTCGTGGTCAACACCTGGGATCGGATCTCGGTGGAGCGATGGATCTTCACTGCGGCCCACGAGCTCGGCCATCTCCTGCTTCATCCGGGAGCATACGATCTATCCAAGACCGATGAGAGTGAGCTCGAGGAGCGCCAGGCCGACCAGTTTGCGAGCCACTTCCTCATGCCGAAGGAGGCATTCGACAAAGAGTGGGACGAAGGGCGGGGTCTGGATTTCATCTCCCGCGTCTTCAAGATCAAGAGGATCTTCCGGGTCAGCTACAAGACCGTACTGTACCGACTCGTAGAGTCTGCACGCGCGGACAAAAGCATCTGGCGAAGATGGAACGGCCAGTACAAGGCAACCTTCAACACCCCGCTGAAGCACAAAGACGAACCCGTGGGCCTGTCGCAGAGCGA
>CBDUYG010000232.1:0-5801 GCA_965371385.1 uncultured Myxococcales bacterium
TTCGATATCCACACGGATCCAGCGAAGCCGAAGCTGCACGAAACGATCGATGACTTCGTCGCAAAGACGGGTGGTGTCGTGGGACCCCACACCCACTACGCGCTCCCCGGACGCATGCTCATCACAGGCCTATCGAACGACAAGGATCATGGGGGCCGCACGGCCCTGGTCGAGTACTCAAATGGCGGCGAGTACCTCGCAACCCACTGGATGCCAACCGATGGAGATCTACGTGGCGCGAAGAAGTCGGGCAAGATGGCGGACGGTTACGGCTACGACGTTCGCGCGCTCCCGCGCAAGAACGTGCTCGTAACCTCGTCGTTCACCGGCTGGAACAACTACATGATGGACTTCGGCAAGATGCTGAACGATCCCGAGGCGATGAAGCACTTCGGAAATACCGTTGCGGTGTGGAATCTTCACTCTCGCAAGCCGAAGAAGATCCTCGATGTCCCGGGGGCTCCGCTCGAAGTTCGCTGTGCCTGGGGAGCGCAGAACGACTACTGCTTCACCACCACCGCCCTCACGTCGAAGATCTGGCTCATCCATACCGACGCGGCCGGGGAGTGGCAGGCGAAGGAGGTCGCCGACATCGGGGATCCCTCGCAGGTGCCGCTGCCCGTCGACATCTCGATTTCGGCCGACGATCAGCTCCTCTGGGTCGATACCTTCATGGACGGCAAGACGCGTCTCTTCGACATCAGCGATCCCTTCGCGCCGAAGTTGATCTTCGAGAGGGTGATCGGCAAGCAGGTCAACATGGTCTCCCAGAGCTGGGATGGAGAGCGGGTCTACTTCACGTCCTCCCTGCTCGCGAACTGGGACAAGAAGGGCGACGACAACGAGCAGTTCCTCAAGGCCTTTCGCTGGGACGGCAAGAAGCTCACGCCGGAGTTCGCGATCGACTTCACGAAGGAGAAGCTCGGCCGGCCTCACCAGATGCGCTTCGGAGCCTATAGCCTCTACGGCCAGGGGGAGGTGCGACCGGGTGGAGTGCTGGCTGCGAGCGACTGAGGCGGGGCGCGTCGCGGGGGTTGCAGGGGCGCTGGTCTTCATTCTGGTATTCATCCTGACCTTCATCGAGGTGAGGGGGGCCGAGGCGCACGGCGGCACAGAGCACGAGGCGCAGTCGGGTGAAGCCGATTCAGGAACGATCCCTGCGGCCTTTGCCATCCCGGAGCCCGGAAGCTACCGGCTCCCGCCTCTGGGCCCTGCGGCCGACGGGCAGGTGCTCACGAGCGAAGGCGCGCCGACTCGGCTTCACGAGCTCTACGGCGACGAGATCGTCCTGCTGAGCTTCATCTACACCCACTGCAGCGACGCCGCGGGCTGTCCCTTTGCGACGGCGGTTCTCCATCGACTGGGGACGCGCCTTGCCGGCGAGCCGGAGCTGCTCCCCCGACTTCGCGTTCTTTCGCTCTCGTTCGATCCCGAGCGCGATACCCCGGACGCGATGGCGCGCTACGGCGAGAGCTTCGAGCGCGAGGGACTCGACTGGCGCTTTCTCACGACCGAGTCGGAAGAGACGCTCGATCCCATACTTGCCGCCTATCGGCAGAACCGGATCCCGGAGGTGGATGCGGCCGGCGGCGAGACGGGACAGTTTTCCCACCTCCTGCGCGTCTACCTGATCGACCGGGCCCGCCGCATCCGGCAGGTCTACAGCACCGAGCTTCTCGAGACCGATGCGCTCGTGGCGGACGTCAAGACGCTTCTTCTCGAAGAGTCGCCGAATCGCCGTGCGGAAGATCCGGGTCCACCTCGCGAGCGTGCCGGCGTCGTGTTGGCGTCTGGGTCGGGTGACGACAGGACCGGGTACGAGAGCGCCGAGTACACGACACACTCCCGTGCCCTCATTGAGCGCCGGGGCCGTGAGTCCGACCTGCTCGGACGCCTCTCCCCTCCGCCCCTGGGTCTTCCCCGTGTACCCGTTCCACCCGACAATCCCCTCAGCGCCGAGAAGGTCGCGCTGGGGCGCCGGCTCTTCTACGACCGCCGGCTATCCCTCAACGACACCATCTCGTGCGCGACGTGTCACATACCCGAGCAGGGATTCACGAGTAACGAGATGGCGACCGCCGTCGGAATCGAGGGGCGCACCGTTCGGCGCAACTCGCCCACCCTCTACAACACCGCGTATCTCGATCGACTCTTCCACGATGGGCGGGAGACGAGCCTCGAGCATCAGGTCTGGGGGCCGCTCCTCGCTCGCAACGAGATGGGGAATCCGTCGATCGGTTTCCTCATCGAGAAGCTGCGGGGCACGGGCGGCTACGCGCAGCAGTTCGAGCGAGCATTTCCCGGGCGCGGGCTGGCGCTAGAGACGATCGGAATGGCACTTGCGAGCTACGAGCGGATGCTCGTCTCCGCCGGGTCGGCGTTCGATCGCTATCTCTATGGCGGCGATGCACTCGCCCTATCTCCTGCCGCCCAGCGCGGGCTCGCGCTCTTCCGCGGCAGGGCGAGCTGTGTGGCATGCCACGCGATCGGCGCGCAGCAGGCGCTCTTCACCGACAACGCCCTCCACAATACGGGCGTGGGCTACGAAGCCGCCATGGGGAGCGGCGGAGGCTCCGCTGGCGCGGACGAGGGCACTCGCCGAGTCCAGGCCGCACCGGGTATTCATCTCGATGTTCCGCTTTCCGTGATCGCCCAGGTGAGCGAGCCCGTGCCGAACGACCTCGGCCGCTACGAAATCACCCAGAACCCCGCCGACCGCTGGCGCTACCGAACCCCGACCCTGCGCAACGTGGGTCTCACCGCGCCCTACATGCACGACGGCTCGCTCGGGACCTTGGGTGACGTGGTGGACTTCTATCGCAGAGGCGGCGCCCCGAACGAGGGGCTCGACCCCTTGATTCGTCCGCTCTCCCTCTCCGACTCCGATGCGGAGGATCTCATCGAGTTCCTGGAGTCGCTCACGGGCGGGGATGTGGCGGAGCTGGTGGCCGATGGGATGGCGGCGCCGATCGGGAACCGGGGGCAGGAGTGATGAGGAGCCCGAGCCTTGCTAGATCGAGCGAGCCGAGGCCGCCCCCCCTCAATTCGGAAGGAAGGGTTCGACGTCCTTCAGGAGCTGCATCGCGAAGCTCTGGAACGCCTGGTCGGCCTTTTCGATGTCGCCGCGCTCGATATTCACCGTGAAGCGCACGAGCGAGCCGTCGGTGCGATTTCGCGTGGCGCGGTCGAAGAACATATAGGTGATGCGGTCGGTGTCCCTGGCGATCACCCGGCCTCGCGATTGGTACCAGAAGTAGACGAGGTTGCGGTGGTCCCCCTTGGCGATGACGACACGCTTCGCCTGGCCGGGAATTCCGAAATCGACGTCGACGATTTCGCTCTCGATGATGTCCCAGCCCGAACCCGGCAGGCAGTGCTCGGGTGGGTGGATCAGGGTCGTCTTGCCCGAGTCGGAGCGCTGCTGCCGCTGGTGATAACCGATATAGAGATTGATGGGCGCCTCACCTTCGGAGCTGAAGAAATCGCAGATCAGATAATCCGTCACGCCAAGGTTCTGGATGATCTCCTCATCCATCTCCTGCCGCTCGCGACACTGCCAATCCCCGAACTCGTTCGGAAGCTCTGTGAAGGACAGGCGCTCGGGAATGACCTCGGTCGTCGCAAAGAGGTGGTAGGCGTAGTAGTTGAGCCCGATGAAGACGAGGGCCGCGATGATCTTGGGAATCGTCATACTTGCGCTCCGGCCTTTGTTTCAGCCCTTGCTCGCGTGGGTGGATCCGCGGTGTCGAAGATGCGCCCGAGCAGCCTGGCCTCGAGCAGGAGCAAGAGGAATGCCATGCTGAAGGTGATCATTCCCTGGAACTCGTGGACGAAGCCCTGGGCCGCGTCGTTACCGTAGAAATGAGTGAGGATCCCGGTGATCGCCACCCGGATCGCGTTGACGAAGATCGCGATCGGAATCGTGGAGAGGATGAGGACGGTCTGCTGGACCAGGTGTCCCCGGCGAAAGAACTGCGCGAACACGACCCCTAGGGTCAGGAGCGCCATCAGGGAGCGCAGGCCCGAACACGCCTCGGCAACGAAGAGCTGCGCGTGGGCGAGGTGGATGATGTTGCCCTCGAGGAGGGCTGGGATCCCGATCCACTGCAGCGCGTCGACGGCCCAGGTGGCGGCGATGAGCTGGAGCGGGAAAGCAATGATGTTCACCAGGGACTGCGGGAGGGGGACCATCAGGAAGAGGAACGCCATCGGGAATAGAAGGATGCGGAATACTTCCTTGCCCGCGATCAGCAGCACCAGACCCATGAGGGTGAAGACGAAGCCCGATCGCAATGCGGTGAGGAGTCCGCCGAGTTCACCCACCATCAGCGAGAAGACCCCGATGGCGAGGATCGCGACCCCCCACCAGCTACCCTTGATTTGGGCTCGTCGGAGCTTGTAGGTGTTCTGGTAGGCGAAATAGATCGCGAGGGGGACGATCAGGAAGCCGTGGGAGTAGTCGGGATAGACCTTCCACGTGTAGACCATCAGGGAGAGAATCGGGTAGTAGACGAGCCCGGTGAGCGCGATGAGGGCGAAGATGACGTACCGGGTCGTCGACGGATCCGAAAGATTCGGCGGGCCGCCGCCCGACGCAGCGATGGGGGACTCCGTCGTCAATTCGTCCCTCCAAGGTCGCGCTCGAGAATGTCGGCGATGCGCCCGGACGCGTTGCCGTCCCAGAACTTCGGCACACGGCCGCCCCGATCCTCGCCTTCGAGCACCTTGCGTGCGTGCGAGAGGATCAGATCCCGGTCCGCGCCCACGATCGTATTGGTGCCTTCGCTCACCGTGACGGGTCGCTCGGTGTTGTCCCGCAGCGTCAGGCACGGAACCCCGAGCGCCGTCGTCTCCTCCTGGATACCGCCGGAGTCGGTCAAGACGAGCTTCGCGTCGGCCATCAGAGCGAGGAAGTCGAGGTAGCCGAGCGGCTCGGTGGTCCGCAGCGCGAGCTCGCGCCCGCCCAGGAACTGCTGGATCGATGAAGCCGTCCGAGGATGAACCGGGAAGAGGATCGGGATCGAGCGATGGATCTCCTCGAGGGCACCGAAGAGGGAAGCGAAGCGCTCCGGGTCGTCGACGTTGCTGGGGCGGTGGAGGGTGAGGAGAGCGTATTTGCCAGGCTCGAGGCCGAGTCGCTCCAAGGTGCCCTGCTGCTTCGCGTGCTCGAGGTTTGCGAGCAGCGTATCGATCATCACGTTGCCCACCATGTGGATCTTCTCGGGCGCGACACCCTCGCGTGCGAGGTTCTCGTCCCCCGATGGCTCGGTCGTGAAGAGCCAGGTCGAAATCGAGTCGGTGAGGATGCGGTTGATCTCCTCGGGCATCTCGCGATCGCCCGAGCGCAGGCCCGCCTCGACGTGGGCGACCGGGATGTTGAGCTTGACGGCCGCCAGGGTCGCGGCCAGGGTCGAGTTCACGTCCCCGACGACGAGCACGACGTCGGGCCGCTGCTCCATCAGGATCGCTTCGATCTTCATCAGCACGTGGGCGGTCTGTTGGCCATGGCTCCCGGAGCCGACCCCGAGGTTGACGTCGGGCTCGGGGATGCCGAGGTCCCGGAAGAAGTTCTCCGACATCGCGGCGTCGTAGTGCTGACCGGTATGGACGAGGAAGGAATGAAAATGCGGCCGCCCCCCCAGCTCGCGCAGGAGAGGAGCGATCTTCGTAAAGTTCGGCCGTGCGCCCGCGACCGCGAGCACCTTGATTCGTTCAGTGCTGATCGGGGGGTGGGGGTCGCGCGTGATTTCGCTTTGTCCACTCATTTGTTCGACTCTTTTCAACCCGCTGATGGCTCTCAA
>CBDUYG010000233.1:0-5770 GCA_965371385.1 uncultured Myxococcales bacterium
GGTGGGTCGTCACCCAGCCCAGGAAGCGCGTGAAGCGCACCATGAATCCCGGCAGAAAGTGCTCGTGCTCGGTCGGCGCCGGCAGGAAGCAGATCAGCACCGGATGCAGGATCTCGACAGTCACGATGATGGACGAGACCCAGAAGGCGCCGAAGATGCCGAGATCGCGCATCTGTGGGATCGAGGTCACGAGGATCACCAGCAGCCCCGCGACGTCCGTGATGATGCCGAGGGTACCCGGGACGATCAGCTCGCTCATGGCGACCGTGGCGGCCTCGACCTTGGCGATCTCGGGGTCGCCGATCGCGGGCAGCAGGATCTCGTAATCCTCGAAGAAGCGTTCGGCCATCTGCACCGTATGGGAGATGGCCCGGGCGGTGATGATGGAGGGGATGACGAGGATGAGGGGATCGAAGGTGATCCCGACCCAGCCCGTGAAGCCGAGGCCCCAGATGGCCGTCGCCAGGGCTGCGATGAAGGGGATGAAGACCCCGTGCCAACGCCGGAAGTAGGCCCAGAGCAGGGTGAAGATCATTCCGATCGTGAGCATCAGGAAGGCGACGATCTCGAAGGCGTGGAGGAAGATCCATCCGATCAGGATCGGAACGCCCGAGACATAGACCTTGTGGTTGTCGTCCTCGATGTCCTCCTTGATTTGCTGCACCCACTCGAAGACCGCCATGATGGTCTCGCGACTGCTCAGGCGGTCGGTCACGAAGCCGGCGGTGATGAGGGCGCCCTTCTGGTCGAGGGAGACGAGACGACCGTAGATGTAGGGGGGATTCTGGCGTACGAGCTCGCCGAGGCGGTCGGCCTCTGCCTGGGTCTTGGGAACCTCTTTCATGAGGACGTTGGTCTCGATGTCGCCCGAGGCCTCGATCTGCACGACGCGGGTGTTGTTGGCCGTGACCGAACGCACCTGATAGTGGTTGACCGGATAGGCGGGATAAAGTCGATCGAGCTCGCGCTGGAGCGCCTTGCCCGTCATGCCCTGCTCTTCGAGCTCGTAGCGCAGCTCGTCACGCTCATCGGTGTGGCTGTCGTAACCCTTGCCGTCCACCGCCATCGTGATCTTGTGAATCTTTCCGATGGTCTCCGGGTTGAAGATCGTGCCATCCTTCACGACGAGCGCGATCGCGACGGTCGAGGAGCCGCCGAAGATGCCGGAGAACTTGTCCTGGGCGTGGATGAAGGGATGGTCGGGCCACTGGGCGCGCGCGTCCGTATCGATGCGGACGGCCGGGCCGGGCAATGGCATGTCGAAGGCCGTCATCGCGGCGTTCAGGATTGGATAGAAGAAGAAGGATGTGGAAAGGACCAGCAGGATCGCGATGATCCCGCGACGCCTCACCACGAGCTTCGCGAACTTCAGCGTAAGGGATTCCTGGGTGGAAGTTCCGGCTGTCTCTACCATCTCATCCTCTAGGGACCTCGGCGTCACACGCGGCGCGACTCGCGCAGGTCCTCTTCATGTCATGGGTCTCGGATTGACGTTTCGCACGAGGATGCCGACACGCACCCGCCGAGTCCTCAGTGCTTCGCTGCCGGCAATTCGTGCCCGACCTCGAGTGCCTTCGTCCTCGCCGGGGAGCGGTGCAGCTTGGCCCCTCGTAACCGATTACTCGCTGGCCCTTCCGGGCCCTGGCGTCCTGATGCTTCTCTTCTCTGTTCGTCTCAGCGCGTTGCTCTTCACAGGGCCGGCGACCGAAGGGTGCGCCGCCTCGCAATTCGTGTGCGATTACGCACGGGTCCCCGCGGTCCCCGCAACGACGTACTGGAGACACCGATTCCCAACCCTGCAATTCAGAAAGAGTGCATCGGGGGAAAGCGATGTGAGCCGACGGGGGGCGCGGCCTCGGCGAATCGATCAGCGGTCGAACGTTATTTGTTCACCGGGCCTGCATCAAGCCGCCATCGATTTTTTTCTTGCTTTGGGGCTCGCCGCGATTCGAAAACCGGCTGACGCCGAGTCAGGCCGTGAGGATCGGGCTCGAGGGGCGGGCCGGAATGCGAGGATATTTCCCCGCACCCGCAGCTCGAAGCGCGAGTTCAGACCACGCCGTCCCCATCGTTAGCCTCATCGGAGGCTGCCGCCGGCTCGGTCCCGCATTGTGCGAGAAACGCCAATGGCCATACCACCTGGGCGCCGAGATGCCGACAGCGGTCAGCGACTTTGCGGTCTCGCGTTACGACCGCGATTCGGGTCGGATCGGGGGCCGAACGGACCCGCTTCACGATCCACTCATCGGCGCTGGGGGCGAACTCGACATGGATGCATGGACGATCTGCCCGTTGGGTCCGATCCGCCGGACGAGGGCCATCGAACACGATCCAGATCTCCGCGTCGGGATCCGGGAAGCCCCCGGCGAGAGTGACCAGGCGCTCCCGCATCGACCCGCGCCACCAGGACGAGACGTCGTCTCGAGTCTCACCTCCGGCCTCAGCTCCGGCCTCCCTTCCGACCTCATCTTCCTCCGGCTCGGCTCGGAAGACTCGCGTGTGGAGGGCGTTGTAGCCGTCGACGAGCCAGAGTCTGGCCGAAGGAAGGGCAGGGGGCTCCGGCTCCTGGGCTCCTTCAGGATTATTTTTCTGGTCTCCCGGCTTCACTCCGGGCTCGCGATTCGTCACCGGCACCACCTCGCCCTGCAAGGTAGGGAGTCGGATCGGAGCCTACGACCCAGCATTCGCTCGATTCCCCCGAAGCTGACACGATTGGCGAGCCGGAGGCTGCCCGGGCCCGCTCGGCTCCCTCGGCCTCGAGCACCGCCCAGCCCAGCCCGAAAGCGACGAAGGCGCCCATGATGCCCAGCGTCCCCAGGGCTTCGCGGCCGAAACGAGAGCCTGCGGCGAGGGCTCGCTGGGGTCGCCCGTCTTCCTGGTCTGGCGCTCTCGAGCCACCCCGGCCGGCTCGGGCTGGATTCGGTCGCGCTCGACCGGTCACCTCCCCACCCCGACCTCCAGCTCCAAAAAGGCCCGTATCCCGACCCCGACCCCGAACGCGCCCTCTACCCTGACCCACATCCATGCCCCGTTCCTCCATTGGATTGCACTATGAAGGGCGTGTGTGACGGGATCGGTCACGGCAGCGTGGGAAGGAGCCGGGAAGTCGTCGCTGATCGGTGCGAGGGTCGGGTCGTCGGCCCGGATGCGGTCCACTGCCTCACTCAGAACACACCCGCCTGGTCGGAGCGTGTCGCAAACGACACGATCTGATCACGCCCGAAGAGCCGCTCGGTACGTGCGGCGCTCGGGTCTCCTGACAACAATTTCTGTGGCATAACTGCCCTGGATGGCCCCCACGACAGAACAGATCGTGTAACCTGCAAAACGAGCGAGCCCCTCGGATTCCTACGACTCGTACGAGAGTCCCAGCGGATCGCTCGATCTCGCGAGCGCCCTGTGTGACGTGCGTGGACGGTATGACGCGGACCAATACAGGCGACCGCGAGCTTTCGGGGATCAACCGCTGAAGCGTATCGAAGTACCGAACACGCTCATGCGGGTGACTCTGTCACTCTCAACAGCAACTCGGAGGGTCGTGTGGTCGAGGTTTCCCGACACGACATCGTAATCGTCGGCGCGGGGGGTGCGGGGCTCCGCGCTGCCATCGCTGCGGCCGAAGCCGATCCCAGCGCTTCCATCGGCCTGGTGTCGAAGGTCTACCCGATGCGGAGCCATACGGTCTCCGCCGAGGGCGGCGCCGCCGCGATCGCGCGTGAGGACGACAGCCTCGAGCTCCACGGGCAGGACACCGTGAAGGGCTCGGACTTCCTCGCCGATCAGGACGTCATCAAGTACTTCTGCGAGGAGGCCCCCAAGGAGCTCGCGCTGCTCGAGAACTGGGGCTGCCCCTGGAGTCGCAACGAAGACGGCACGGTCGCGACGCGCGCCTTCGGCGGCATGTCGACCAAGCGCACGTGGTATGCCACGGACAAGGTCGGCTTCCACATGCTCCACGCCCTCTTCCAACACTCGATGCGCTTCGAAAACATCGTGCGCTACGACGAGTATTTCGTCACCAAGCTGCTCGTGGACGGCGGCGCGGTGAAGGGGGTTGCGACCCTCGACATCCGCACGGGCGAGGTCTCGGCGATCCTGGGGCGGGCGGTGATCATCGCCTCCGGCGGTGCGGGCAAGATCTTCCCCTTCACGACCAACGGCATGATCAAGACGGGCGACGGCATGTCGCTCGCCTATCGCGCCGGGGTCGGGCTCAAGGACATGGAGTTCGTCCAGTATCACCCGACGGGCCTGCCCGGCACGGGCATCCTCATCACCGAGGCGACCCGCGGCGAGGGCGGTTACCTGCGCAACTCCGAGGGCGAGCGCTTCCTGGTCGAGTACGACTACGGGGTTGGTAAAAAGGCCGAGCTGGGACCGCGCGACATGATCTCCCGCGCGATCATCCAGGAGTTCGAAGCCGGGCGCGGTATTCCCGACGAATACGGGCAGCACGCGAACCTCGATCTCACGCACCTCGGGGAGGAGAAGATCAACTCCCGCCTGCCCTTCGTGCGGGAGCTCGCGAAGGTCTACATCGGCGTCGATCCGGTGTTCGAGCCGATCCCGATCCGCCCGGTGGTGCACTACATGATGGGCGGGATCGATACCGACATCACGGCGGCGACCGAGATGCCCGGCCTCTACGCGGCGGGCGAGGTGGCGTGCGTCTCCCTCAACGGCGCCAACCGACTCGGCTCCAACTCGCTCACCGAGTGCCTGGTCTTCGGCGCCTCTGCGGGGAAGGGCGCCCTGGCGTTCTCCAAGGGGACGGACGACGGCAACGAAGGCGCCCTCACCGCCCAGGCGGATGAAGAAGCCGCGCGCATCGCCGAGCTGCGCGGCAGCAAGCGGGGCGACGAGAAGGTCTACCAGATCCGCAAGGGGCTGAACGAGATCACCGAGAACGGCTGCAGTGTCTACCGGCAGCAGGACACGATGCAGCAGGCGGTGACCAGGATCGCCGAGCTCAAGCAGCGGGTGGCGAACCTGCACCTCGAGGATTCGAGCAAGGTCTTCAATACCGAGCTGATCGCGGCGCTCGAGATCGTCAACATGATCGACGTCGCCGAATCGATGATCTGCTCGGCCGTCGTGCGCAAGGAGTCCCGCGGCGCGCATACCTGCCGCGACTACGCCAAGCGCGACGATGAGAACTACCTCCATCATTCCCTCGCGTTCTTCGATGCCGACGGCGGCGCGCCGCGAATCGGGAAGAAGGAAGTGACCCTGGGCCATTGGGTGCCGGAGGAGCGGAAGTACTGATGTCTGAAGCCAAGCGAAAGATCAAAGTCGCGATCACTCGCTTCGATCCCGACAAGGATGAGGATCGAAGGACCGACGAGTTCGAGATCGAGGTCGAATCCCACTGGAAGGTTCTCGACGCGATCAACCACATCAAGGACGAGGTCGATCCCACCGTCTCCTACCGCTGGTCGTGCCGCATGGCGGTCTGCGGAAGCTGCGGAATGATGGTCAACGGTGAGCCGATCCTCACCTGCAAGACCTCCCTCGATCAGTTCGGCGACAAGGTGACGATCGAGCCCCTGGCGAACTTCCCGGTGGTGCGCGACCTGGTGGTCGATCTCGACGGCTTCATGGACAAGTTCAAGGCGGTGAAGCCCTGGATCGTACGCGCCAAGGAAGAGGCGGCGGGTGCGGACTTCAATGAGAAGGGCACCTACTCCCAGAGCCCCGAGGAGCTGGCGGTCTTCAAGCAGTTCAGCATGTGCATCAACTGCATGCTCTGCTACTCGGCCTGCCCGGTCGT
>CBDUYG010000234.1:0-5768 GCA_965371385.1 uncultured Myxococcales bacterium
ATTCCATTCGCCGTCCTCTTCGCCGCCCTGTGGATGCGTTACCTCGGTATGTCAGCGAACCTGATGTCGCTCGGGGGGCTGGCGATCGCGGTCGGAATGCTCGTCGATGGCTCCATCGTGATCGTGGAGAATGTAGACCGCAGGCTGCGGGCGGGGGACGGCGCCGATTCGAAGCTCCGAATCGTGGGCGAAGCGTGCCGAGAGGTGGTGAGGCCCATCGTTTTCGCGACGCTGATTGTGGTTACGGTCTTCGCCCCGCTCTTCACCCTCCAGGGTGTCGAGGGCAAGACCTTCCGACCCCTCGCCTATACCGTCGCGTTGGCGATGCTGGGAGCCCTCGTCTTCGCGCTGGTGCTGGCCCCGAGTCTCGCGTCACTGCTCCTGCGGATTCGCCCCGCCTCGTCCTCGGAACCGGCCCGAGGGATGGTGCGCCTCCTCGGGGGATACCGCAGAGTAGTCGCGGTCTTCGTGGGGCGGAGATGGCTTGCCGTGACCCTGGCGGTTGCTTTGATGCTCCTCGGGGGCGCGCTCCTGCCGTTTCTCGGCTCGGAGTTCACACCTCGGCTACAAGAGGGGACGTTGGTCATCCGCCTCACGATGGCTCCGTCGATCTCATTGCGAGAGAGTCGGCGAGTGACCCAGATCGTGGAACGTCGCCTGATGGTGATCCCGGAGATCGAAGGCGTGGTGAGCCGGATCGGGAGAGGCGAGGTCGGTGCGCACGCCGATCCCGTGAACAGTGCAGAAATGTACGTGTTGCTGCGTCCGAGGGATCAGTGGCAGTCGGCCTCGACCCAGCAGGAGCTGGAGGGTGTGATCCGGGAGCGGCTGGGCCGGGTTCCGGGCGTCCTCGTGAACTTCACTCAACCCATCGCGATGACCGTGGACGAGCTGCTGGAGGGTGTTCGAGCCGAGCTGGCCATCAAGGTGTTCGGGGACGATCTCGACGTGTTGAAGGCCAAGGCCGAAGAGGTCTCGCGAGCGGTCGCGACGGTTCGGGGCGCGGCCGACGTGCAGGTGGATCAGGTCAGCGGGACGCCACAGCTCATCATTCGCGTAGACAGGAAGGCCGTGGCCCGGTACGGAATCAACGTGGAGGACGTCCAGGCGACGGTCCGGGCCTCGGTGGGAGGCGAGGTGGCGGGCGCGGTGTTCGAAGGGGTGCGTCGCTTCGATATCCTGGTTCGCTTCGCTCCCGAGTACCGGGAGTCGGTGGCCGCGATCGAAGACCTCATCATCGCAGGTCCGGGCGGTCTGCGCGTGCCGCTGTCCGAGCTGGCCTCGTTCGAGGAGGTCGTTGGCCCTCGCCAGATCACGCGAGAGGACAACCAGCGCTTCATCACGGTGCAGTGCAATGTGCTCGGTCGGGACATCGGCTCGTTCGTGCGGGAGGCACAGGGAGTCGTGGAGCGAGCGGTCGAGCTGCCTCCGGGCTACGTCGTGACCTGGGGAGGGCAGTTCCGGCTCCAGCAGGAGGCAAACCGGCGACTCGCCGTGGTCGTTCCGGTGACCTTGCTGGCGGTCCTGCTGCTTCTCTATGCGAGCTTCGAGTCGTGGAAGAACGCCTTCCTGATCGTGCTGAACATTCCGCTGGCGTTGGTGGGTGGCGTCGCCGCCCTGGCTCTGACGGGCCAGAATCTCTCGGTGCCCGCTTCCGTCGGCTTCATCGCGCTCTTCGGGATCGCGCTCGGGAACGGCATGTTGCTCGTATCCGCGATCAATCACCTGAGGGAGGGCGGGCCGGGTAGCGGGAGGGAGGGCGGGCCGGGCAGTAAGAGCGAGGGCGGACTGGGCAGTGTGCAAAAGGGCGGGTTGGGCCGGAGCGAAGCCTCGATCGAAGGTGCGGTTCTTCGTTTACGTGCGGTGTTGATGACGGCGGCCACGACGGCCCTGGGGCTGCTGCCGCTCTTGCTCTCGACCGGGGTGGGAAGCGAGGTCCAGCGTCCCCTGGCGACTGTGGTCGTCGGCGGGCTGCTCACGTCCACGGCGGTCACGCTTCTCTTCCTGCCCGCGTTCTACACCTGGTTCGCAGCAGAGCCCCGGCAATCGGTACCTAGCGAAAGCGGGCCTTGAACATCGCGAGGATTTCGGGCGCAAATTTCGCGGCCAGGGCATCGAGGCCCCACTGCATGTCCTTCTGGGTCTTGATGCCGGGCGCGGTTCCCTTCGATTTGCTCGTGCCCCATTCCGGTTGCATCTCGTCGTTCTTTTCGGCGTTACACCAGAGACTCACCGTTACGTTGCCGTTCGTATGGGAAAAGGCCTGCACGTGACCGATGATCGCGTAGAGCGACTTCCCCTTGTCCGGAGGGAGATATCCCGCCTTCTGGAGCGTCTTTCTCATGTGCTTCTGGAACGCCTTGTCGAAGATCCTGCCGTTGGGCCCACCCATCTTGGTTGTCGCGATGGGGCGGACCGCTACGGTTCGCTTCAGGTCAGCCATGCTCGATACCTCCGTGTCGTGTAGGGAGTTGTCGGGTCTTGCTGCAGTTGACCATCTCAGGAACTTCGTCGGCGGGCGGACGCGGAGAGCCCCAGAAGCCCGATACACGTGAGCACCAACGTGCCGGGCTCGGGGACGACGATCGTGTCGGATGCGAAGATGAGGTAGTTGTTGACGTGAGCGGTCAAGAACGGCTCGTTTCCCAGCAGATGATACGTGCCGGCAGGAGCCATCGTAACCCAGAGAGAAAAGGTCTGATCGATGTCGCCGTCACCCCGCTCATCGATGTCGATCCGGGTGCCGGTGTCGAAGAACGGACCTGGAAGCCCCGTCAGCGAGGTGTCACTCATCCAGGACTTCGGCTGCGGCTGTCGATCATCCAGCCCGAGGTAGAGCGCCGCGAGCCGCTTCAGCGTCACGTCCACCTGCATCGTGGGGTTCGTCTTGTCGCTGTTCGACACCTGAACGAGGTCGGCACCCAGGATTCCGAAAGGGATGTTGACGAGGACGTGAGCTCTGTCGGTGTAGGCCTCGACTCCCTCGATCAGGCCACCGCTCAGCAGATTGATCGGAGTGGCGTTGCCGCCGATCTTCACGGCATTGTCGATGAACGACCCCGCATGAGCCGCCGCGCTCATGCTGACGCATGCCGAAACGAGGCAGAGAATAGATCGCCACGAGCTTTTCATGAGTCTTTCGCCCTGCTCCCCATCGCATCCGGCCGAGACCAACCGCAACCGAGCGGTCAGAGTGATGTGGTGGGAGAGCGGCCGATGTGTCGAGGAAAGATCGAAAATCCCCCGGAGCAGCGGGCGTCGGGGGTTTCGATGGAGAGGTTGCCATGAGGGAAAGGCGGAGCGAGGTCGAGAAGCTCCAGGGCTCGCTCGAAGTACCAGGGCTCTGCGTCAGGGCGGGGTACTGAGGCCGGCGGTCACGACAGCCTCGAGTTCGCGTCCAGGAGAACCGGGGGCGCTTTACTTCCAGCTGGTGCCGCCCCAGGTTGCCGGAAGCTCTACGATCAGGCGCCGAAGCGCCGTAGATACCCGCTCCCCGCGACGAAGAGCAGGAGCCCCAGGGCGACGATCCCCGGTACGCCGAGGGCCGGCAAGGGCACGACCGGCTGCGACAGCAGCGTGAAGTGGTCGCCCCAGATGAAGAGCGCCTGTCCGATCTTGCCATCGACCTCCCGGAACTGAACCTCCGTGAAGCCGGTGGGCCCTGCGTCGATCACGCCAAAGAACTGGGACCCGCCGCTCCCCACGACTCCGCCGCCGATCGGATTCTGCCAGTCACCGTCCAGCACGATCGCGACCCTGGCGCCATGGAATCCGGTAAAGAAGCCACCCGCGCCGAAGAAGGGGCTCTCGCCTGCCTGGCGTTTCATCGTGAAGCCGTCGTGGTAGAGGCACTCAGGCGGCGGGTTGTCGATGTCGCATTCAATCTCCGTCCCCGTCGCGTAGCCGTGCTGGGGATCGAAGAGGCCCCACTGCCCGAAGATCGCCGCGCCGGTGCCGGTCGTGAGCTGATGGGGGGGAGGCGGAGGGGGCAGCGAGGGAAGGACGTGGGTCGGATCGAAGTCGTTGGCGCGCCAGTCGAAGCCGCGGCTGCTCACGCTGAGGAGCGTGTTCGGCGAGCGTGTCGGCCCCCATACCGCATCATCCTCGAAGCTCTCCGTGAAGCTCGGGTGGCCGAGGGCAAGGGCCTTGGCGAGAAATGCGCCTTTCTTCCAACAGGTGAAGATCTGCGGTCCCCCGGCGCAGGCCGTCAGCGTGACGGTCGCCTGGTCGGAAGCACCGCCAAAGACGGCGCGGTAGACGAAGGTGTCGGTTCCCTTGAAGCTGGCGCCGGGAGAATAGGTGAACGATCCATTGGCGCTGAGGCTGAGGGTGCCGTGACTCGCACCGCTGACGAACTCTGCCGTGGCTCCGTTCTCGCCCGCCGACTCGTCGTCCAAGGTGTCGTTCTCGAGCACTCCGAACGCCTCGACCACGAGCGTCTGGCCGGCGGGAACCTCGAAGATGTCGTCCTCGGCCACGAGAACCTGAGCGTTGGCAGCCCCGCTGCTGAGAAAGAAGAAGAGCGCCAGGTATCCCGCGAGCGGGCCGCTTGGAATGGATTGCATCGACATGCTACTAGCGGGTAGCAGAAATCGTGCCAGCGATGAGCGAAGCACGGTCCTTCGCACGAGACTGCATGAGCCAGATTGCCTCACTCGCCGTCCGACACGTGCCGAAACGACCCTCCCGTTGCGAGCTGAGCTGCGAAGCGGGAGCCGAGCGCGAAGTCAGGTACAGACCCAGGCGCTCGCGCTCGAACCGTGCTGATCCCGCACTGGAGCTTCCAGCAGAGAGTCACAGGGCCCAGCTGACTCCCGTCAGGCGCTCCGATACTTCCCACAGCTTTGCGGCCACGGCCATGTTCCTGGCAGCCGGGGTCGAACGGGCGGGACCCGGTGGGCCCGTCACTCCGAATGGGCCGCTGGGGCCGTAGTAGTCGCCTCCCTGCACGCCCGGCGCGGTTGCCGCGTAGAGCGAGGGGAGGGCACCGGCCGGCGCCTCCTGATAGAGGACCGCGACGACACCGGCCATGAGCTTCGAGTGTTGCTGGAGGTTCGTCCGTGTCGAGCCGGGATGGGCGGCCGCGGCGAGAGCCGATCCCCCGGACTTCCTGAACCTCCGGTCGAGCTCTCGGATGAAGAGGAGGTTCGCGAGCTTGCTCCGCCCGTAGGCCATCGTGGCGTTGTATCGCTTCTTGCTGTCGAGGTCTTCGAAGTCGATCCGGCCCCAGAGATGGGCCAGGCTGCTGACGCTGACGACGCGAGGCGCTTCGGACTCGAGAAGCAGCCCGAGGAGTCGGCCGGTCAGGGCGAAGTGGCCCAGGTGGTTCGTGCCAAACTGGGTCTCGAAACCATCCGCGGTCAGGCCGTAGGGTGGCATCATCACACCTGCGTTGTTACAGAGGAGATCGAGACGCGATTCTTCTTCAGCCAGATTCCGCGCGAAGGACTCGACCGATTCGAGCGAGCCGAGATCCAGGGGGCGAAAGCGGCACTCGGCTTCGGGAACCGCTGAGCGCAGACGGGCCTCGGCGTCCTTCCCTCTCGTTTCATTGCGGCAGGCCAGTACGACCCGGGCGCCGTGTTCTGCCAGGGCGCGCGCGGTCTCGAATCCGATGCCGCTATTCGCCCCGGTCACCACCGCGAGCTTTCCGGTCTGGTCGGGGATGTCTCGCTCACTCCAACTCATCGCGATCCTCCTTCTCTCAGCGGCGCGCTTTCCCGGCTGACCGAATGGAGGCTGCGTCAACGCGCCGCCATGCGATACAC
>CBDUYG010000235.1:0-5714 GCA_965371385.1 uncultured Myxococcales bacterium
GCGGTCAGCACGAGCTCGATCGCTTCGCGGTTGCTGCCGAGGTTGGGCGCGAAGCCCCCCTCGTCTCCGACCGACGTCGAGTAGCCCTTTTCGCTGAGCACGCCGCGCAGGGTGTGGAAGACCTCCGAGCCCCAGCGCAGCGCCTCGGAGAAGCTCTCGGCAGCGAGCGGATAGAGCATGAACTCCTGCAGATCGACGGTGTTGTCCGCATGGGCGCCGCCGTTGATGACGTTCATCATGGGGGCCGGGAGGATGTGGGCGTCGGGCTCGAGGAAGCGATAGAGGGGAACGCCGGCCGAGCGAGCCGCCGCGTGGGCCGCCGCGAGGGAAACGCCCAGCAGCGCGTTGGCACCCAGGCGCGACTTGGTATCCGTCCCGTCACAGGAGATCAGAGCGGCGTCGAGGGTCGCCTGCTCGACGAGTCCGCCGAGCGCCATTCCCCTGACGACGTTGGCAAGGTCGTTGTCGACGTGAGATACGGCCGCGAGGACGCCCTTGCCCTTGTAGCGCCCGGCGTCGCCGTCGCGCAGCTCGAGCGCCTCCCGGGCTCCCGTCGACGCGCCCGAGGGCACGGCCGCCGACGCGACGACGCCGTCCGACGTCTCGACCTCGACCGCGACCGTGGGGTTACCCCGCGAGTCGAGAATCTCGAATCCCTTTACGCCCGTGATCGTCACTGCGCCCATCGAAGCACCTCCGCGATTTCCCGAAGGCGCCCACTTTAGCCTGCATTCCCCTGCATTTCTCGCGCTGCCGTGAGGGGGGGCGGTGATGCGGCCGATTCTCCGGACTCCCGGCTCCGCGATTCGCTTCTCGGGCTGGGAGCCCGCCACCTTCACTCAGCGGGGCGGAATCCGGGGCACCACGACAGGAGAGCCGTCCGGGGCGCGCAGCAGGTCCGCATCGATCCCGAAGGCCTCGCGAAGGACGTCGGGCGTGAGGACGCTCGCGGGGGGGCCCTGGGCGATCACCCTGCCACGCGACAGGACGACGAGGCGGTCGCAGACCCGGGACGCGAGTCCGAGATCGTGGGAGATCACGAGTGCGCCGCCGCCGCGATCCGCCAGCTCCCGCACGGCGCGCAGGACATCGATGCGGTGGCGCAGGTCGAGAAAAGCCGTCGGCTCGTCGAGGAGCAGCAGCTCGGGCTCCTGGGCGAGCGCCCGAGCGATCATGACGAGCTGACGCTCGCCGCCCGAGAGCGTCCCGATCGTGCGGTCCGCGAGCTCCGCCACCCCCATTCGTTCCATCGCAGCATGGGCACAGCGCAGATCGTCCGCGCTCTCGAGCCCGAAGAGCGGCTGGTGGGGCGCGCGGCCCATGAGCACCACCTCCGCGGCCGTGAAGGGAAAGTTGATCTGCGTGTCCTGGGGAACGGTCGCCATCGTGCGCGCGACGACCCGACGAGAGAGGTCGCGGATGCGATCGTCTCCGAGCCAGATCGCCCCGAGCGCGATCTCGATCGTGCGGGTCGCGGCCCGAACCAGGGTCGTCTTGCCCGCGCCATTGTGGCCCACCAGCCCCACGACCTCACCGGGCTGAACCTCGAAGCTCACGTCCGCCAGGATCGTGCGCTCGCCGATCTTCACCCCGACGCCGTCGAAGCGAAGACCGCGAGGCCCTCGCGCTGCGCCCTTTCCCGTGCCCCTGCCTCTCACAACCCCACCCCCTGCTGGTTTTGCCGGCGAAGCAGGAATAGAAAGAGGGGTCCGCCGACGAGCGCCGTGATGGCACCGACGGGAAGCTCCCGCCCACCCAGCAGACTGCGCGCGACGGCGTCGCAGACCACCAGAAAGGCGGCGCCGATGAGCGCGCTCACAGGCACGAGCAGGCGGTGGTCGGGGCCCAGCACGAGGCGCAGGAGGTGGGGGATGATGAGGCCCACGAAGCCCACCAGGCCCGCGACCGAGACCGCGGCGCCCACCATCAGCGAGGTCGCGACGAGAAGAATTCGCTTGTGCCACTCGGTCGGGACCC
Source organism: uncultured Myxococcales bacterium (assembly GCA_965371385.1). Classification (GTDB taxonomy): domain Bacteria; phylum Myxococcota_A; class UBA9160; order UBA9160; family UBA4427; genus CBDUYG01. The sequence goes on from CBDUYG010000235.1 coordinate 1,978, forward strand.
CGAGCTGCTGGGCGGCCTCGTCGCCGAGCACGAGCAGGTTGAGGGATCGCGCGAGCAGCCAGCCACACCCCGCGCCTATGAAGAGAAAGAGGGCCACCACCGGCGCAACGTCGGCGCGCGCCGCCGCGAGGTTCCCGATCAGCCAGAGGAAGATGCGTGAGCCTTCGGCGAAGCCCGCGATGGACGCGAGGAAGACGATCGCCGCGGACGCGAAGGAGTTGAAGACGACCCCGGTGAGGAGCAGGCTGGTGGCCGAAACACGACCCCGCACGCCCGCCGCCAGATAGAGGAGGATGGTCGCGAGGAGTGCACCCGCGAAGGCCGCCGGGGGGACGAACTCGTAGCCGAAGCCGAAGCTCGACCCGAGCGCGAGAATCGCGATGCCCCCGAGCGCGGCGCCCCCCGAGACGCCGAGCACGAAGGGGTCCGCGAGTGGGTTGCGGAGCAGGGCCTGGAAGATCACGCCCGAAACCGCGAGCGAGGCGCCGACGAGCATCGCGAGCCGGGTGCGGGGCAGGCGAATGCGCCACACGATGTCGGCCCCGGGCCCGCTCGCCTCGGGGTCGCCGAGGATCTCGAGCACCGACCCCAACGCGAGCTCGCTCGGCCCGACGACGAGAGAGAAGAGCACGCTCGCAAGCAGGAGAAGAAGCGAGACCCCCAGCGCCGAGACGAATCGTCCCCGAGTGAGGACCTTCACGAGTTCTCTCCCTCTTCGTCTCCCTTTTCATCGGGCTCGCCCGGCGTCACGATCGCCTCGCGCTTCCGGATCGGAGGGCGCGGCACGGGCGCGGCCTCGCTCGCGAGCATGGGCTCGATCTCCTCACCCCAGATCGCGCGCGCGAGGATGTCGAGGGTGTCGTCGAGATGGGGACCCGGCATCGAGATGACCTCCGCGTCGAGGGCGACGAGGCGCTCGCCCGCGACTGCGGGAATCGCACCCCATTGTCGCCAGTAGTCGAGGGACGACCCGGCGTCGGGGCCCAGATCCACCAGGACATCGGGCGCGGCCGCGATCAGCCACTCCATCGAGACCCGGGGATAGGGATCTTGAAATTCACCCCCCAGGTTCCGCACCCCGACGCTCGCGAGCATCTCGTCGATGAAGTTGCCGCTGCCGACGACGAAGAGGGGATCGCGCTGGAGCACGAGGACGACCCCGGGCGACTCTCCACCCGGGCCCTGTAGCGCCGCGACGGCATTCGAGATTGCTCTGCGCCGCGCCTCGATCGCCGCCACCCGGGCCTTCGCCTCCCGCTCACGGCCCAGCAATGCCCCCAGCTCCTCGATGTTGGAGAGCACCTCGACGAAGAGGAAGTTGCGGAAGACCTGGACCCGCACCCCGAGATCTTCGAGGCGCGCACGAAAGTCCCGCTGCTCGACGCTCGGCACCAGAACCACGACGTCCGGCCGCAGGGAGACGACCGCCTCGAGGCTCGGGTTGAATAGCCCCCCCACTCGGGGCAGGTCGGCCACCGTCGGCTCGAGGCGCGCGGAGAAGTCGTCCACTCCGACCAGCCGGTCCCCGGCCTCGAGGGCGATGAGGATCGAGGTGAGGGAGGGGTTGAGGGAGACGATGCGCATGGGGAGGGACGAAGGCGGAGCGGGGGGGGGAGAAAGCGGAGCGGCGGGGGCAGAGCGCTCGTCAGCGTGCGCGACGATGAATGTCAGACAAAAGAATGCAGCAAGGAGCAGCGGCAGAAGCGGTCGGGTGAGGGGGCGTGGGGGCGAACTCATGTCGGCGAGAGTCTAACCCCGTCACTGCGCATCGCCTCGGTAGCGCACGGGACTCTACCCGCGCTCCCGGTCCCCGATGCGCTGGTTCAGGTTGTCGACGAGTCTGCACCGATATGGAGATGACCGTGGATCGCGGGCGAGGCCCGAGCCAGGAGGCCGATCCCGAGAGCTTGCCGCGGTTCGCAAGGATGCACGCGATTTACATCCCGGTAGAATCCGGGACTCATCAGCAAAGGAAGTCGATCATGAAGCGTCCGATCCTAGGATTTCTCGCGGGCTTCGGGGCCTGCATCGCGATCATTGCCCTGACGGCCGCCACCTGGTCGCCCACCAAGCCCGCGCCGGAGCTCGACGTCTACTATCCCGGCACCGAGTCGATCGGAAGAAACGAGATGCGCGTGGTAGCGCTCGGGACCGGGATGCCGAACGCCCGACCCAAGCAGGCCGCAGCCTGCTGGCTCGTCGAGCTGGGCAACGGTGACAAGTTCCTCTTCGACATCGGCTCCGGCTGCCACGAGCGCCTCGCCGCACAGAAGATCCCCTACGACTACATCGACAAGGTCTTCATCGGGCATCTCCACGTCGATCACATGGGCGACCTCCCCACCTTCTGGCTCGGCGGTACGGTGGCGAACCGCCTGGTTCCCCTGCGCGTCTGGGGACCGAGCGGAGGCACTCCCGAGTACGGCACCGCGCACGCCCTCGACCTGATGCAGAAGATGTACGTCTGGGACATCGGAACGCGAAGCGGCGTCATCGACTTCCGCGGCGGCGTGCTCGATGTCACCGAATTTCCCTTCGACGGCGTCAACGAGGTGATCTACGAAGAGAACGGCGTCGTGATTCGCAGCATCCCTGCGGTCCACGGCCTCGACGGAGCGGTAAGCTTCATCCTCGAGTGGAATGGGCTGAAGTTCGTCTACGGGAGCGACACGATCCCGAACAAGTGGTACGTCGAGTACGCCAAGGGGGCCGACATTGCGATCCACGAGTGCTTCCTGCCGCCGCCCCTCCTCGTCACGAAGCAGGGCTTCGCTCCGATGGAGGCTCTGATGGTCGGCACCCAGGGCCACACCTCCCCGGAGCAGTTCGGCAAGGTGATGTCCCTCGTGAAGCCGCGGCTGGCGGTTGGCTACCACTTCTTCAACGACTTCGACACCGAGCCCGAGGTTCGCAAGCGAGCGCAATCGACCTACGACGGCCCCCTCGACCTCGCTCTCGACTACATGGTCTGGAACATCACCAAGGATGACATCCGGGTGCGGATGTCGGCGATCGACGAAGACATATGGCCCGGCCCCGCGCTCAAGAAGAAGAACCCGCCGGACACCAGCAAGTCGATCCCCTTCTCGGACTTCACGAAGTCGGGTGTGCTCGCCTTCCCGGAGATCGTTCAGCCCCTCTTCGACGAGATCAACGAGAAGTACGGGACGGACATCAAGCCAGTATTCGCGGAATAGGGACCCACGCGGGGCGAGTTCGATTGCCGGACGGCGAGCGTCTCGAATACCGCGAATGGAGTGCCGGGAGCTCGCGGAGGGGTCGTTCGATTCCCCTCCGCGATTCATCTCCACGATTCGCACGCGGGCAGCCCGCTACGCGGGACCTTCCTTGCACCGCATGACCCGTTTCCGGATCACGCGGGTGCTGGCCGTCACACGTAGCGCGGTCGGCCCCCGGCACTCACTCGTCGTCCTCGACCTTCAGCCCTCATCCCTCAGCTCTCAACTCTCAACTCTCAACTCTCAACAACTTGGCAGAGCGGGGCAGGGCCAACCTTCAGGATCGCTGGGCGGTCGTCTTGCCCGTGAGCGTGAGGTGAGGACGCAGGCGCTCCATCATGGCCGGCCCCACTCCCTTCACGTCCTCGAGCTCATCGAGGCTCTTGAAGCCTCCCTTCTGCTTGCGAAGGTCGACGATCGCGGACGCCCTCACCTCGCCCACGCCCGGCAGCAGCTGAAGCTCCTGAACGGTCGCGGTGTTGAGGTTCACCTTGCCCG
>CBDUYG010000236.1:0-5696 GCA_965371385.1 uncultured Myxococcales bacterium
CCCCCCCCCCCCCCCCCCGCCCCGCGCCGCCCCCTCGGCATCGTGACAGTCAACAACGCAGACCGAAGAGTGCTGATAGCCGTCCTCCTGGTATCGATCGCCGTTGGATGCGCGAGCCAGTACTCCCTACGAAACAAGATTCGGAAGATGGCAGCCCATCGATACAGTTGCCCGCCGAAAGAGATCTCCGTAGCGGCGATGTATCGCGGCACCTATCGGGTGGAAGCATGCGGGTGGTCGAGTATCTATCAATGTCATCGCGGCGATGCAGTGTGCGTTGATCTCAATCTGCTTGCACGAAAGCGGGCATCTTTCGACTTCGATTGTGCCTGGGAGAAAACCGAGGTATCGGAGGTGTCCCAGCACGCATTCGGTGCGCGAGGCTGTGGCCAGCAGGCCGTGTACACGTGCCAAATGCGCGATGGGATCAGTAGCTGTTCGCGAGAGTAAACTGAGTCGGCGGAAGGATCTTTCGTCGGATTGCACCCGGATTCCGACCGAAGCACGGCTCTCGCCGGGCTGCTGGCCGATGACTGTCGGCAAATCTTTGCCTGAAAATTGGAGGCGGCGGTCGGACTCGAACCGACGATCAGGGCTTTGCAGGCCCGTGCCTTACCACTTGGCCACGCCGCCATCCGCCGCGCGAGGACCGCGCGGACTCTCTCCTCTTGATCGGCCATTGGCCATCAGTCGTCTGCCATCAGCCTCGGGCCGAACAGGCCGTCGACTTCCTCGCAACCGCGGGCACCGCCGGCTCGATGCTCGGGCTGCCCGGATCACTCCGAGGCGGCCCCGCCCGAGAGGAGGCGAGCCGAGTGGGTACCGCGCCTGCCGCCTCGCGTCAATTTCTCTTGCGTTGTTCCCGACTTTGGTCGCCTCGGGGGGGCTTCTCGGGTAGCGTCGGGGCCGTGAAATGGGTCGCGCTCATCGCCGGTGGGGGGCTGGGGGCCGTGTTTCGATACGCGGTGACGGCTTGGATCGGGCAGCGAATGCCCTCCGTCTTCCCATGGGGAACGCTGGGAGTGAACCTCGTCGGCTGCCTCTTCATCGGCGTGGTCGCGACGCTGCTCGACGAGGGGGAGATTGCGAACCCCACCGTGCGCGTCTTTGCAATCACGGGGCTGCTCGGCGCCTTCACGACCTTTTCCACGGTGGGGCTCGAGAGCCTGCGCCTGCTCGAATCCGGGCGCCTCGCCCTTGTCTTCGCCAACACGGTGGGAAGCCTGACGCTCGGCATCCTGGCGGTCGCAGCGGGCGCAGCGATCGCGCGCAGCTTCACCTGAGAGCGCCAGAAGCGAAAGCGGCTCCTCGCATGCCGCCGGCTCGTCCGCGGCTTGCTCGGGATCCAGATTCATCTCGCCCGGCTCGGGCGCGATCAGATCTTCGGCAGGGGAATCTCTTCACCGCCGAGTACGACGAACTCTCCGTCCTCGGAGATCGCGTTCATGAATTCCGCCTGGGCAGCGTGGCTGAAGCGTGCAGGCAGACCTCCGGGTGCCAGCTCGCGTTTGACCTGGCATAGCAGCGCGCCGTCGCGATCGGAGGGTCGAAGAGAAGAGACGTCGAGAGTTTCGTCACTTCCGTCCGAGAGCTCGATGGTGCCGTGTTCCGGGTCGAGGCCGCGCACGAAGAAGCCCGCCTCCTCCACGTCGATCAGCCCGCGAAAGCGGCCGATCTGCACCACATGAGCCTTCTCCTCCGGCAGATAACGCACGCTGCGATCGAACTTCTCCCGCAGGCGTATGTTGCGAAAGGGCACGCCCTCATGCGTCCAGGCCCCATCGTGGTGCAGAATCAGATCGAAGGAGGTGAGCGGAGGCGGTCCATTGCCCTGCTGCTCGAGGCTGCGGCTGGAGTCATCCGCTCGAGTCATCGATCGCACTCCCCATCGATCGCATTCAACAGAGCATAGGTCGGCCCGAGGTCGGCGAGGATGCCCGTTTCGACCATGCGAGGCAGGGGCTGGAGGTTGAGGAAGCTCGGGGGCCGGCAGCGCACCTTGCACGGGGTATCCGATCCGTCCGATACGAGGTAGAAGCCAAGCTCGCCGTTCGCGGATTCGAGCGCGAAGTAGACGTCACCGGCGGGAAGCGCGAGCCTCGTAGAGCCCGAACCCGCCGGGTCGTCTTCGCTGAATCCGACCAGCTCGCCTTTCGCGACGTCGATCGGCCCGGGTCCCAGGCTCTCGAGCACCTCGAGGCACTGCCCCACGATTCCCAGGCTCTGGCGAATCTCCTCCAGGCACACCAGCAGCCGGTCGAGGTTGTCGCCGAGCGATCCAACAGGCACATCGAATTCGAGATCCGAATAGACGAGATAGGGGGTCTGCTTGCGCAGGTCCCAGGCCTCACCCGCGGCGCGCAGGATGGGTCCCGTGACCGAGTAGCGAATGCAATCCTCGCGCGAGAGCACGCCGCTCCCCTGCAGGCGTCCCGCAAAGATGGGGTTGCGATTCGCGAGGGTCTCGTAGGCGTCGAGGAGTCTGCGCAGGGAGTCGCACCGCTGCGGCCAGCGGGCCGCGAAGTCGTCGGGCAGATCCCGGCACACCCCTCCGATCCGGACGTAGCTCGGAAGCAATCGCGCGCCGCTGAGCGATTCCAGCGCATCGAAGATGAATTCACGGGCGTCACGCACCCGGCTCGCTGCGGCATCGGCCCCCAGCTGCGAGGCCACGCGCCCGCAACGCGCGAGATGATCCGAAACGCGAGCCAGCTCGCCGGCCAGAACGCGCAGCCAATCCGCCCGCGGCGGGCACCGCACCCCCAGTAACTTCTCTACGGTCAGGCAGTACGCCGTATTCGCGAGCACGCCCGAGTTGTAGTTCAAGCGCTCGGTATAGGGCACGACCTCGGCCCAACCGACGCTCTCGCACTCCTTCTCGAAGCCGCGATGCGCGTACCCGAGCTCGATCTCGACGGCCTCGATCCGCTCCCCGGCGAGCTCGACGTCGAAGACCGCGGCGCCGCGTGTGATGGGATGATCGGGCCCCACTCGAAGCGCGCTCTTCGAGTCGATGCGAGAAGACCGGACGCTCTGCTTCGCTCCATCGCCGGTCGAGCGGCCTCTCTTCGCGAAGTCCTTGCGAAGCGGGTGCCCGACGAAGTCCTCCTCCAGGAAGATCCGCCGCAGGTCGGGATGTCCGAGGAATTCGACCCCGTAGAGATCCCAGGCCTCCCGCTCGAGCCAATCCGCCGCCGGCCAGAGCGAGACGACCGATTCCACAGCGCAGGAGTCTTCGTAGACGACGGCCTTCACTCGCAGCCGATGATTCTTTCTCGGCGAGTGAAGGTGGTAGACGATCTCGAAGCGACCGCTTCCCTGCTCAGCGACCCCATGATCCACCACGGTGAGGTCCGTCAGGACCTGGAAGTCGAGGGCTTCGTCGTCGCGCAGATAGCGCAGCACCGGCGCAATCGACGACGCGGGCGCGCCGACCACATACTCGACCGTCAGCCCGGGCTCGTGAAGCTCGACATCTTCGAACTGTGCAACCAGCCGATCGAGCGCAGGTCCTCCACCCTCGTTGCTCATCGACGGCTCTCCGCCTCACTCTCGGGAAGGCCCGGTCGTGGTTCGAATTCATTCGAAATGGCCGTCAGACCTCCCGGCGAGGCGGATCGGCGCAGGCCGATCATGACCAGCCGGATGAGCGCAATAGTATTCAAGACCACCCGGGGCACGACCCCCCGGCGCCGGTCTCCTCGATCGACCACCATTACTTTTCCGCTCATCGACCAGCCATGAAAGATGACGCCTCCGAGGGGAGCGAACGATCAGTTGCCGCGCCCGCGAGCGAAGCGTTCGCGAAAGGCCCGAGCAACTTCGTCCCGAACTCGCGGCTCCAGGTCATCGAACTCGACTCCGGTCTCCCGGGCGAGAGAGGTCATCGCGACCCCCTCGAGTCCGCACGGAACAATGGCGTCGAAGCCGGCGAGGTCGACGCATACGTTGAGCGCAAATCCGTGATAGCTGATCCAGTGCCGGACCCCGACGCCAATCGAGGCCAGCTTGCGGCGGGGGCTCGGATCGAGTTCCCGGCCGGCGGAATCCGGAGCCTGCCGCACGAAGACTCCTGTCATCCCCGGGATCTGCTCCGCCTCGACTCCGAACACTGAAACGGCATCGATCAACGCCGCTTCGATGCTGCGCAGATACGCGTGCAGATCCACGGCCCCCCGCGCCCGCAGATCGGTGATGCAATAACCGACGAGCTGACCGGGTCCGTGATAGGTGACGTCTCCTCCGCGCCGCGCCCGCCACACCTCGACTCCACGCCGCCCCAGGCTCTCGGCCGACTCGAGCAGGTTCTCCTCGTGAGCGCCGCTGCCCAGGGTCACGACCGGCGGGTGCTCGAGCAGGAGCAGCGTATCTCGGACGTCACCGCGCCGGCGCGCCTCGATCGTGGCCTCCTGCTTCGCCAATGCGTCCGCATAGCCCACCAACCCCAGCCACTCGACCGCGAGCCCCGGCGGCAGGCTGGAAGGGTCGGGGGTGCGAATGGCCTCGTGCACGCCCGGGCTAGAGATCGAACTCGGCCGCTTCGAGCAGCTCGCGAATCCGAAACAGGAAGGAGTTGGCCGGCGCCCCGTCGACCGCACGATGATCGTAGGAGAGGGCCAGGTGCATCATCGAGCGGATCACGATCGCGTCTTCCCCCCCGATCGTCCGTACCACCGGACGCTTCACCATTTCGCCCATGCGCAGGATTCCGACCTGGGGTTGATTGATGATTGCGAAGCCATAGAGGTTACCTTGACGTCCTGGGTTGGAGATGGTGAAGGTGCCTCCCTGGAGATCATCCGCCGACAACTTCCTGGTGCGCGCACGCGTCGAGAGGTCCTCGATCGCGGCCGCCAGGCCCGAGAGCGAGAGGCGGTCGGCATCACGCACCACCGGCACCACCAGCCCCTTCTCTGCCTCCACCGCGATCCCGATGTTGATCGATCGCTTCTGCACGATCGTGTCCTCGATGACCGACGCATTGAGCGCCGGGTTCTCGCGCAGGGCGTGCACCACCGCTTGAACGATGAAGGGCAGGAAGGTGAGCGAGAAACCGTGGGTCTTCTTGAATGGATTCTTGTGCTGCGACCGCAGGCGCACCACCTCGCTCATATCGATCTCGGCGACGGTGCCGACGTGGGGACTCGTGCGCTTCGAGTAGACCATGTGATCCGCGACCAGCTTGCGCAGCCGGCTCATGGGGATCACCTCATCGCCCTCTTGCAGCGTGTAGCCATAGCTCGAGCTCGGCCGCCGGGCGACGGGGGCGGATGCAGGCGCCAGGGCGGGTGTGGGGGCCGCAGTGCGGGGAGATTCGGACGCAGCGGAAGGTTGAGCAGCGAGCGGAACTTGCGCACTGCCGGCCGCCGCCTGGCTGCGAACGTCCTGCTCGGTGATACGCCCCCGCGCTCCGCTTCCCTCGACTCCGACGAGATCAATACCTTCCTGCTCGGCCACCCGGCGCGCGAGCGGAGTTACGCCCGGTGTACTCGGGGCCGCAGCTGGAGCGGGAGCCGGAACACTCGCCGGTGCAGGCGCCGCAGGCTCCTCTGCCTGCCCGGGCGCGGCGGGCGGATCCGCTGCAGGCGCCGCCGCTGACGCGTCTCCCTTCGCGTCGGCGTCGATCGTTGCCAGCTGGGTGCCAACCTCGACCGTGTCATCCACGGCGACCAGTATCTTCTCGATGCGTCCCGCGG
>CBDUYG010000237.1:0-5692 GCA_965371385.1 uncultured Myxococcales bacterium
AGGAGTACTTCGGCTTGCGCGCTCCCAGCGCCGACATGCTGCGCTGGTCCCTTCAGACCCAGGACAGCTTCTTCCACAACGTCGCCTATGTTCGCGGTCTTCGCGGCTTCCTGATCCGGACGCTGGGAGTCGGCGGCGCCGATCTCAGAGCCTCGCAGGTCGAAGCCCTCGAGGTGCATCGGGCGGCCTTCGGCGCTGGGAAGGAGATGCGTTCGTTTCTCGACGATTACATCGAGACCCAGTCGAGCACGATTCGATCGGAGGACACGGTGCTGGCCCGGATGCTCGCCGTCAACGACTCCCTCACGCATCCGAAGACCCTGGCGCGGATCCGCTCGAACATCATGGGAGGGCTGGTCGGCGCGGTCGAGACCTCCAACGCCGCGGTCGTCCAGTCAGTGAATCAGCTGCTGGCCCGCCCCGAGGTCCTGCGCGCGGCCCGCGCAGCGGCGCGCAACCTGGCAGAGGGCGAGCCCATCGAGGACAGCCCCTTCGCGGCGTACGTCTGGGAGGCCCTGCGCTTCCACCCCATCAACCCCTTCGTGGTTCGCTACATCCAGCGCAGCACCCTGATCGGCGATGGCGATCAGGCGGCCCTGCTTCGGAAGGGAAAGCGGGTCCTGGTCGCGACCCACTCGGCGATGATGGATCCGCGGACGGTCTTGAATCCCGATCGCTTCGAAGTCGATCGGCCCGCGCGCGACCGCCGGATGAACCTCGGCTACGCGATGCATCGCTGCCTCGGGGACTACGTGGCCATGGTCATGATCCCGGAGATCGTGCGGCAGCTGGTACTGCACCCCGGTCTCGCTCGCGTTCCCGAGGCCCCGGCAATCGAAGCGAATCAGGGGATCGACTTCGGGCCACGGGGATCGTTTCCCGAGCGCTATCGGGTACGTCTGAATTGATTCGCGCTGAGCCGCATGCTCTGCTCGTCCAGTTGGTGCGAGCTGCATCCCTTTCGTCAATTCATCGATGGAGGAAGTCATGAACCATCTTCAGCTCGAGAAACGCGCTGCCCTCGCCTCCGCCCTGCTCGTCATATGCGCCGCGGCGACCGTCAGCTGCGCCTCCAAGCTGCCCCCGAATACCCCCGTGGACGAGGTGATGTGGCTCGACCAGAACTGGAGCGAGGAGCAGCGTCGATGGTTCCATCACACGTCCCAGGGCTCTGCCACGATCCCCGTGCCCTACGACTGGTTCGTTGCCCTCGAGCAGCCGAGATTTTCCCTCATCGGCCGGCCCGGCCTGCTCGTCGACGAGGAGCACATGCAGCAGATGGGCTTCATTCCGAGCGAGGCGGGAGAGGCGGGATCGTCACCGGACTACAACCCGGACCGATTGCCGGTGGGATTCGCGCGCATGAAGGACGTCCCGATCTCCTCGGGAAGCACGCCCGATGCTCCCGATCGGGTGGGCTTCACCTGCGCGGCCTGTCACTCGGGCCAGCTCGAATACGACAACGTGAGCATCCGAATCGATGGCGGCCCGTCGGTCGCCAACATCGGCGCCCTGCGCGAGCGCACCCGGCTCTCTCTCGCCTATACGCGGTTCGTGCCCTTCCGCTTCGGCCGCTTCGCCGATCGCGTCCTCGGCGCCGACGCCGGCCGTGAGGAGAAGGCGGCACTCGAGGAGTCCTTCAAGAACACGCTGAAGGAGCTGAAGGCATGGAGCGATCTCAACGATCCGCTGGTCGACGATCATCACGACTCGGTCGAGGAGGGTTTTGCGCGCCTCGACGCCTTGAATCGAATCGGCAATCGGGTCTTCGGCCAGGATCTCTACGTCCACGAGGGCGACAACCTCCTGACCCGGGCCAATCTCGCTCCCCTCACTGCGCCCGTGAGCTATCCCCACATCTGGACCTCAGCCTGGTTCAACTGGGTGCAGTACGACGGCTCGATCATGCAGCCCATGATCCGCAACGCGGGCGAGGCGCTCGGGGTCGGGGCGCGAGTGAACCTGCTGGAGCCTGGAGAGGATCTCTACCGGTCGTCGGTCGCCGTGAGGCAGGTGTTCGAGCTCGAGCAGCTGCTCGCGGGAGAGCCGCCCCTGCCCCTGCGATCGTTCACCGGCCTCGTCGCCCCCGAATGGCCGACGCGGGTCCTGGGAGAGATCGATCGCAGCAAGGCATCGAAGGGAGGCGAGCTGTACGAACGCACCTGCAAGAAGTGCCACGGCCCGGTCGTGGATTCGAGAGAGTTCTGGCAGGCGAGACGCTGGACCGACCCGTCGAGCAACGAGGCCCAACGCAGCTTCTTGAAGGTTCCGAACATTCCGGTCGCGATGCTGGGGACCGATCCCGCCCAAGCCGCCGTCCTCGCAGAACGGGCGGTTCGGGTTCCAGGGTTCCTGGGCTTCGATCTCTCCAGCCTCGGCTGTGGCGGGCTCGGCGAGCCCGGAGTCCGCACCGAGCTCCCCTTCGCAGCAGCGCTCGGAATCGCGGTGGAGAGGGTCGTAACCCGCTTCTACGACGATCACGACGTCCCGAGCTCCCAACGAGATGAGCTCGACGGCTACCGCGCCAACTGCCTGCGCGCCGACCCCGCCTACAAAGCACGCCCACTCGATGGCATCTGGGCCACCGCCCCATTCTTCCACAACGGCTCGGTCCCCAATCTCTACGAGCTCCTCTCTCCCGTCGTCGAGCGCTCGAAGTCCTTTCCCGTCGGAAACCGCACCTTCGACCCCGTGCGGGTCGGGTACGTGATCGATCAGCGTCGGCGGGGAGACACCATCGTCGACACCTCGAAGCCGGGCAACTCGAACGAGGGGCACGAATTCAACCACCGGAAGGGCGTCGGGGTCATCGGGCCGGGGCTGAGCGAGAGCGAGCGCTGGCAGCTCGTCGAGTTCTTGAAAACTCTCTGAGGCCGGCTACCGGCCGACATCCCGGTCGCACTGAATCAAGCGATCCCGCCCAGCTGCGAGGCCTCCGGCGGAGCCCTCCCCTTCTGCCGACGCGTTTCGAATACATCGAGCACCTGGAACGCCAGCACGATGTAGACGCAGGCGAAGACGACCATCTGGATCCGCAGGAAGAACTTCGTATTCGTGTCGCCTCCCATGAATGGATCGACGCTGCTGATGAGGATCAGCATCGAGGCCGGAGCCTTGGCGAAGAGCGCGGCGCTGGGGGTCTCGGAGAAGATCCGTCTTCCCAGCATCAGGCAGGCGAGCAGAACCAGCAGGCAGAGGAAGACATAGGAGTAGTGGAGTGAGGTGAGGACGTAGATCACGAGGGCGAAGCCGCCACCGATGAGTGTTCCGACGAGCATCCCGATGCCGGCGCTGCGCCCCTGGGCGGCGCCGGGCGCCATCGCGAGGATCGCGACGAAGAGGAGCGCCGTCAGCTTGTCGACCCACTGCATCGTGAGGAAGAGCATCACGAGGGGAAGGACGACCGTCACGCTCCGAAGCGCGAGCCGGGTCCGATCCTCCTGGGAGAGCACGGCCCCGGAAGCAGCCGGCCCCGGAAGAGGGGAGGCCGACTCGACCGGGTCCGGGATGACGGCAAACGCGACGAGCACCCATCCCAACGCCAGGCTCGCGGCCACGAAGAAGTCTCCCGCGAAGTCGACCGCCAGAGCCAGCGATTGGGAGCCCATCACCGGAATCAGGATGACGCCCAGCAGCAGCATCAGGACGGCGAAGGGGGGCGCACCGCCCGTCGCGGCGTAGAAGATGTGGAAGAGCAGGAGCCCGGTCGCGAGGACGAAGAGCAGGGGCGACGTGAGGAGCACCATGCTGATCGCCACGCCGAATCCGAGCGCGATCGCGATCGAGAGCGCCAGTCCGGCGAGCGCTCGCGGGCCGGGCCTCGGCGCCGGTGCAGCGAGGAGCGTGGCCACCAGGACCGTCGTGAGCGAAAAGGACGAGTACTCGAGCGCATAGGCGAAGACGACCGAGAGCGTCACGCCGAGGGCAAAGCGCAGGGTGCGAGCGGCGCGCAGGTCGATCGCCCCGAACATCACCGGGACCGGTCGGGGACGCGAGGCCCGGGGATTGGCGCGGCGCATCGATCGCCGGGCCGGATTCCTCCCCTGGACGGTCGCTCAATAGACATACGAAAAGAGGCTCATGACTCGAATCCAGAGCTTTCCGAGCGAGTTCATCAGGAAGTGGTCCCCGGTATAGATGATCACGTCCGCCTGCCCACCCTCCCGGCGCAGACCCACGGACTCGTCACCGACGAAGTGGATGATGACGGGAAAGCGCTGGGGGTCGCGCAGCCAGTCGCGGGAGTTCGACACCGACGGCAGCTCGCCCGGCTGGCTCCCACTGCCCCACTTGATTCCGAAGCCGGAGCTCGTGACGACTCCCTTGAAGACACGGCCGGGCGCGATGTCGAGCACCACATCCGCCTCATCTCCCGGCTTCACATTGCCCAGGCTGTTCTCCCGCAGGTAGGCCTGCACCCAGACGTCCGTGCTCGAAAGGAAGGTCATGAGCGGCTGCCCTGCCTTCGCATACTGGCCGATGTCGACCCGGACGTTCGTCACTCCACCATCCGAGGGTGCCCGAAGCGTCGTGTTGTCGAGGTCGATTCGTGCCTGACGCAGGGCGGCCAGGGCCGCGCGCAAACCGGGGTTGTCGCTGCCCTCGGAGCCCAGCTCCTCCTTCGCCTTCTGGAGCTCTGCCTTCGCCTTCGCGAGCTGGGCCTGCGACTCGTCGATGCTCGAGAGCGCGCGGTCCTTGCGGAACTGCGAGCTCACCCCGGCCGCGTACAAGGTATCGATCCGTTTGCCGTCGCGGCGCGCCGACGCGAGCTTGGATCGGGCCTCATCGACTCGGGCCTCGGCGGCTGCGACGCCCGCGGTATCGGCGCCCATCGCCTGCCCTGCCGTCTCGAGCTCGGCCTGGGCGCGATCGACCGCGATCTGATACGTCGCCGGATCGATCTGCACGAGCAGATCGCCCTTCTTGATCGCTTGATTGAGCTCGACATTGACGTCGGTCACCGTCCCCGAAACCTCGGGAGTGATCGCGACCACATAGCCGCTCACCCGGGCCTGGCTCGTCGATGGGGTGACGCGCTCGGCCCTCAGATACCAGAGGAAGGCGAGCACGCAGAGCGCGATCGCGATCAGGGTGGCGCGGCGTACGGGATCCGACTCCCCGGCGGATGGAGCCGATGAATTGGCTTCGGGCGGCCCGGAGCCCGCACGAGAATCGGCGCTTCCGTCATCCGGCCCGGAGCCCCCCTCCTGCTGACCACTCCTGCTCTCGACGTTCGACACATTGGCCTCCTGGACCCCATTCTCCCTCTCGAAACGCAGGGGCGGAGCCGCCTTCCTGCTTCGGGCCGGGAATGGTCCGTAGAAGAGTCACGTCGAATCGTCGCACATGTCAATGTCGTTTACCCACACCGGTCCGGCCGGGCTCGAACGGGGTGCCGACGCGGTGACGCCGGGAGGAGGCACGGGAGGGAGCCGTCGTGGGACGGCGCCCTCCATTGCCCCGGCTCAGAACTCCTGCTTCCAGTAGATCACGGAGCTCTGGGGACCATCTCTCAAGGGCGGCTCGATCGAGAGCACCTGGCCCTCGGACGTCGTCACGAAGACGACATCGTCGGTGGGGTCCGTCGCGATGCTCAGGCGCGGATTGCTGGGAACTCCCGAGCCGATCTTCTTGCGACGATCACCGGCCTCGGCCGTTCCGTTCGTGTCCCAATAGCCGGCGGCGCTGCGGG
>CBDUYG010000238.1:0-5652 GCA_965371385.1 uncultured Myxococcales bacterium
TTTTACATCTTCTACTCGATGTTCGGATTCCAGCGCGTCGGGGATCTCGCCTGGATGGCGGGCGACAGTCGCTGCCGGGGCTTTTTGCTCGGCGCCACGGCCGGGCGCACGACCCTCGCGGGGGAAGGCCTGCAGCATCAGGATGGCCAGAGCCACATCCTCGCGTCGGCAATTCCGAATTGCCGCGCCTACGATCCGGCCTTCAACTACGAGCTGGCCGTGATCATCCACGACGGCATGGAGCGTATGTTCCGCGACTGCGAGAACATCTTCTACTACATCACCGTGATGAACGAGAACTACAGCCACCCGCCCATGCCCGAGGGCGTGCGTGAGGGGATCGTGCAGGGGATGTATCTCTTCCAGGAGCCGAAGCGCGAGCTTCAGCAGCAAAGGGTCCAGCTGCTGGGCAGCGGCACGATCCTGCGCGAGGCGCTCGCGGCCGCGCAGCTCCTCGACGAAGACTGGGGTGTGGGGGCGGACGTCTGGAGCGTGACGAGCTTCAACGAGCTGCGCCGGAACGGGATCGACGTCGAGCGCTGGAACCGCCTTCATCCCGAAGAAACGCCGCGCATCACCACGGTGGAGGAGAACCTCGCGGGCCGGCCGGGGCCGGCCGTCGCGGTGACGGACTACATGCGCACCTATGCGGATCAGATCCGCGCCTACGTGCCCCAGCCCTATAGCGTGCTGGGCACGGACGGCTTCGGGCGCAGCGATACGCGCGCGAAGCTGCGCGAGTTCTTCGAGGTCGATCGACGCTACATCGCCGTCGCGGCCCTGAGCGCTCTCGCCGAGAAGGGCGAAATCGCGAACACGGTGGTGAGCGACGCGATCAGGAAGTATTCGATCGACGCGGAGAAGCCCAACCCGGTCACCGTGTAGACGGAAGCATTCGAGTTCGCCTCCAGAGCGAGGGTAGTCGAGGGTGGATCCAGGGGTAGACCAACGGTAGAGACGAGAAGATAGAAAGAAGTAGGCGGAAAGAAGCAGGTGGAAAGAAGAGGGTAGAAAGAAGAGGGCAGGGGTTCACGACTTGGCGGCGGAAGAAGAAATCAAGGTTCCCGATATCGGGGAGTTCGAGAGCGTCGAGGTCATCGAGGTGCTCGTCAGCCCCGGCGATCGCGTCGAGGTCGAGCAGTCCCTCATCACCCTCGAGAGCGACAAGGCCACGATGGAGATCCCCTCTCCCTCGGCCGGCGTGGTGAAGAGCGTCTCGGTCTCGGTCGGCGACATGGTGTCCGAAGGCAGCACAATCGTGGTGATCGAGACTTCGGATGTGGGGGATGCCGCCGCGCCGCCGTCTTCCGAGGCGGATGCAGTAAGCAGCGAAGCGCCGGCATCGGCCGCAGCCCCAGATCCCGCTCTGGCTTCCCCGGCCGACGAGTCGGCATTGGCCTCCTCATCGGCTGCAGCCGCCGCTGCCGCCGACCTGGGCGCCGGAGTCTCCGAGGCCGGCCCGGCCCAGATGCTGAGCGAAGCGCCGCCCCTCGACAGGAAGCCGGCACCGAGTGCTCGCAAGGCTCACGCGAGCCCCGGCGTGCGCCGCCTCGCTCGCGAGCTGGGCGTCGACCTCGCGCGGGTGACGCCGACCGGGCGCAAGGGGCGCATCGTCAAGGAAGACATCCAGGGATACGTGAAACAAGCCCTGAAGAAGGGGAGCCAGCCCGCCCCCCAGAGCGGCTTCGCCGTCCCCGAGATGCCCGAGATCGACTTCGAACGCTGGGGAGAGATCGAGCTAGAGCCCCTGAGCAAGCTGCGGCGCGTCTCGGCGCGAAACCTTCACCGCGCCTGGCTCACCGTGCCCCACGTCACGCAGTTCGACGAGGCGGACATCACCGAGCTCGAGGAGTTCCGCAAGTCGAAGCAGGAAGAGGCGAAGCATCGAGGCGTGCGCCTCACCCCCCTCGGCTTCTTCCTCAAAGCCTGCGCCGTCACCCTGCAGGATTTTCCGAACTTCAACTCGACCCTGCACCGAAGCGGGGAGTCGCTGATCCTGAAGAAGTACTTCCACATCGGGATCGCGGTCGATACGGAGCGCGGGCTCGTGGTTCCGGTGATCCGCGACGTCGACAAGAAGGGGCTCTACGAACTCGCGGAGGCGCTGGCGGTCGTGAGCCAGAAGGCGCGCGACCGGAAGCTGCGACCCGAGGATCTGCAGGGCGGCACCTTCTCGATTTCGAGTCTGGGAGGCATCGGGGGCACGGCCTTCACTCCGATCGTGAATGCGCCCGAGGTCGCGATCCTGGGCGTTTCCCGCTCCGAGCTGAAGCCGGTCTGGGACCCCGAGAGCGAGAGCTTCGTGCCGCGCTTGATCGTCCCCCTCTCACTCTCGTACGATCACCGGGTCGTCGATGGTGCCGACGCCGCACGCTTCACCACGCGGCTCAAGGCGGTCCTTTCGGACATTCGGAACCTGCTTCTATGAGCCTGGACGACCTCCAAACCGAGGTTGTGGTGCTCGGCTCGGGGCCGGGCGGCTATACCGCGGCTTTTCGCGCAGCGGACCTCGGAAAAAAGGTCGTCCTCGTCGAGAGGTACCCGAGCCTCGGGGGTGTCTGCCTCAATGTGGGCTGCATCCCCTCCAAGGCTTTGCTCCACCTATCCGAGGCCGTGACCGGCGCAAAGGCCCTGGCAGAGCACGGTGTAGAGTTCGGCGAGCCCAGGCTCGACCTGGGAAAGATCCGCTCCTTCAAGGAGTCGGTGGTTGGGCAGCTCACGGGCGGCCTTGCAAGCCTGGCAAAGCGACGAGGTGTCGAAGTCGCCCTCGGGACCGGGCAGCTCGAAGGTCCCAACCTGCTGCGGGTCGAGGGCGACGAGGGCTCCCGATCCATCGCCTTCGAGAACGCCATCCTCGCGCCCGGCTCACGATCGGTCGAGCTTCCGGATTTTCCGAACGACGATCCCCGCCTGATGGACTCGACCGCCGCCCTCGCGCTGGAAGAGGTGCCGGAGCGACTGCTGATCGTAGGCGGCGGAATCATCGGCCTCGAGCTCGCCTCGGTCTACCACGCTCTCGGCGCCCGAGTGAGCGTCGTAGAGCTGCTCGATCAGCTCATGACGGGCACCGACCCGGACCTCGTGAAGCCCCTCCAGCGCATCATCGCCGGGCGCTACGAGAACATCTTCGTCGGAACCCGCGTGACCGCGATCGAGCCGGGAGACGAAGGGCTCCGGGTTTCATTCGACGGCAAGGACGCCCCGGCCCAGGACACCTTCGACCGTGTCCTCGTCGCCGTCGGACGCCGGCCCAATGGAGACAGGGTCGGCGCAGAGAAGGCCGGGGTCGAGGTGGACGAGCGCGGCTTCATCGCGGTCGACGCTCAGCTTCGCACCAACGTCCCGAACATCTTCGCGATCGGCGACGTGGTGGGCGATCCGATGCTCGCCCACAAGGCCACCCACCAGGGGAAGACCGCCGCCGAGGTGATCGCCGGCCACAAGGCCGCCTTCGAGCCGGCCACCATCCCCTCGGTCGCCTACACGGACCCCGAGATCGCGTGGATGGGCCTCACCGAGGTCGAGGCGAAGGCGAAGGGCGTGAAGTACAAGAAGGCGAGCTTCCCCTGGGCCGCGAACGGGCGCGCCCTGGGAATCGGCCGCAGCGAGGGCCACACCAAGCTGCTCGTCGATCCCGAGAGCCGTCGGCTCCTGGGCGGAGGAATCGTCGGACCCCACGCCGGCGACCTGATCTCCGAGCTCGTCCTGGCCCTCGAGATGGGAGCCGACGCCGAGGACATCTCACTCAGCATCCACCCCCACCCCACCCTCTCGGAATCGATCGCGTTCGCGGCGGAGATCGCCGAGGGAACGATCACCGACCTCTACATTCGCAAACGCTGACGCGCTCTAGAATTCGCTACCGCGCCGCATCCATCGCAGCTCACTCGACATCGACCCCGTCCGCGCTACACCCCTGCGACAGCCCGTGGAAAACTCGAGGAGGTGACGTTGACGGACGCTCTCGACATCCCGGCGGCACGGGCGCACGAAGGCCTGCGCCTCGTCCTCTCGGTCGGCGCTCCAGGACCCTGGGGCGAGGCCATCAAGGGGATGCTGCACGTGAAGAAGATCCCCCACGTGACGGTTCGGCAGATCCCAGGTGAAGCCAACCCGGAGCTCGTGGAGTGGACGGGCGTCCGCAACGCACCTCAACTCGTCTGTGAGAACGACGAACCACTCCACGGCTGGCTCGACCTCATCCATTTCTGCGAGGAGCGCGCTCCGTCTCCGCCCCTGATCCCCGAAAATCTCGAAGATCGCGCCGCCATGTTCGGCCTGATCCGCGAGATCGCGGGCGACCAGGGCTTCGCATGGAATCGCCGCTACAGCCTCTTTCAGCCCGTGATGGCGATCGAGACGAAGGAGCCCAATCCCGCGATCGAGGCCGTGCGGCTCATGGCGCAGAGCTATGGATACAGTGAGAAGAGGGCGAACGCGGCGCCAGGGCAGGTGGTAGA
Organism: uncultured Myxococcales bacterium; assembly: GCA_965371385.1. Lineage (GTDB taxonomy): Bacteria > Myxococcota_A > UBA9160 > UBA9160 > UBA4427 > CBDUYG01. The sequence continues at coordinate 4,461 of CBDUYG010000238.1, forward strand.
GGTGCTGAACCATCTCGACCGACGACTCGAGGCGCAGAAGGCTGCGGGCAGCGTCTACTTCATCGCAGACCGACTGAGCGCACTCGATATCTACTGGGCGGTATTTGCCGCCCTGATCGCGCCTCTACCGGAAGAACTCTGTCCGATGCCCGCGTACCTGCGACAATCGTACGGCTCGGTGGACTCCGCGGTACGGGATGCCACGAGTCCAGCGCTGGTGCGCCACCGCGACTTCATCTATGACGAGTATCTGGAGCTTCCGGTTCGCATTCTCCAATAGCGCCTTCCAACGACCTCCTCCAACAGCGTCGCCCAATGGCGAACACGCGAAGCCATGCCGCACCACTCAGCCCTCGGGTGCCGAGTCGCGCGGCACACGGGTGCTGAAGTCCCGAGAGAATCGCCACGAACCGCGCCGGGTCGGCACTTCGAGCGCCGGGGCGAGAGCAGAGAGGAAGTCGTCCCGCGTCCACTCCTTTGCCCCCAGGCGCTCCAGGTGATCGGTATGGACCTGACAATCGAGGAAGGCGAAGCCCCACTCCTCGATCTGGCGAACGAGGTGAACGAACGCGACCTTCGACGCATCGCTGCGCTGCGCAAACATCGATTCGCCGAAGAAGGCCGCGCCCAGCGACACGCCATACATCCCACCGACCAGCTCTCCCTCCTCCCAGGCCTCGACGCAGTGGGCGAAGCCCAGCTCATGCAGCGTGCAATAGGCATCGATCATGTCCGACGTAATCCAGGTGCCGTCCTGATCCGGGCGCGGAGTGGAGGCGCAAGCGTGGATCACCGCCTCGAAGGCGGTATCGAGCCGAATCTGGTAGCGAGCCCGGCGTAGGTTTTTCTCCAGCGTGCGGTTCACGATCAGCTCGCTGGGGCGCAGCACCGTGCGGGGATCCGGGGAGAACCAGAGGATCGGATCTTCGTTGTACCAGGGAAAGATTCCGTGTGCGTAGGCGGAGAGCAGGCGCTCCGGGAAGAGATCACCCCCGTAGGCGAGCAGACCGTCGCAGTCCGCACCTCGAGGGTCGGGGAAGGGGATCTCCTTCTTCAGGCGCTCGAGCCCCTCCATCGCTTCCTCTTCTCCCCTGCACGCTCGACCCCCTGCTCGGGCCGCCGTTGACGCTCTCACCTGCGAATCCTACATTCGCTCGATAGGTTCGGAAATTCAACGGGACGATTTCCGGCG
>CBDUYG010000239.1:0-5643 GCA_965371385.1 uncultured Myxococcales bacterium
CTCGACGACGCCATCATGATCAAGTTCGTGGAGGAGGAGTTCAAACACGAGCTCTGGGCCTATCGCAAGTTTCGCCGCTTCCGGGACGGTGCGGAGCAGCGCCCATGGACCAACGTCGCCTCCGCTCGTCTGCCGGGGCGCCTCGATGTCATGCGGAAGAAGCTGCGCGCCGAGGTGAACGAGCGCCGGGCACGGGACGAGGCGAAGGGAAAGAGGGGCGGCTTCTAGACCGGTTCATTCATGAAGCTCGTCGCGACGGCGGCAAGAGTGCTCACGAATGATTCGGTCAGGCGGGCCGTCCCGGAAGTTCGCCGTCGCACCGAGAGGCTGAGAGTCGAAGACCATGCAGAGCAACGAGCGACCGCGGATTCTGATCGTCGACGACGAGGAGGCGATCCTCGAGACGATGACGTTTACCTTCCAGGACTCCTACGACGTGTTGACGGCGACCGACGGGGCCCAGGCACTCGACATCCTCGACCACAAATCCCCGATCTCCGTGTTGCTCACCGATCAGCGGATGCCGGGGATGACCGGTGTCGAGCTCCTGCGTGAGGCGTATAAACGCCATCCCGAAACCGTTCGCATCATACTGACGGGTTTCGCGGACTCGGATGCGACGATCCAGGCGATCAACGATGGTCACGTCTACGCCTACCTCAGCAAGCCGTGGGAGCCGGTGGAGCTCAAGCACGTGATGAAGAGGGCGGTCGAGCATCATCTCCTCACTTGCGAGAATAAGCGCCTGCTCGAGAACTTCAGCCAGGCGAACGTCTTCCTCGAGGCGGTGATGAATCGCCTCGAATCCGGCGCGATCGCCCTCGACGCCCAGGGGGTGGTGCAGGCGGTCAATCAGCCGGCGCGCAAGATGATCGAGATCCGCGAGAATCCAGTGGGTGATCGCATCGTCGACCTCCTCGCCGAGCGCGGTATGCAGAACGTTGGAGCTGCGGTGCAGCGGGTTTCAAAGGAGCAAGGGGGATCGTTCGAGGATCTCGAGGTGAGGGTGGCGAGCACGTCCCATCGCCTGCGGCTCAGCTCGAAGGATCTCGAGGCGGCGGACGGCTCGAATCTGGGCCGCGTGATCTTCTTCAAGGAGATCTCACACGAGCCCCTGCGGCGCTGCTTCGAGGAGGAGATCACGTCACTCTCCCAGCACGATGGCGATCTGCGCGAGCGGCTGGGCGAGTCGCTCACGCGGATGACCCGCCTCGTCTCCAAGATGGGCACGTCGGGAATTACCTCGCCCGGCATGGCCCAGCTCACCGAGCGGGTCTCCCGCGCGCGCACCGCGATCCAGAGCTGGCTCGAGGTGGACGACATGATGAGCCGCGAGGACTATCCCGATGCGCAGCTGCTGGTCGATCGCATGAGGCTCGCGAACTCCCGCTGGCCGAACTCGGATCAGCTGCCCGAGCGCGCCAGGAACCTCGCCGAGCGAGTCGAGGCCTATTACGAATCGGGCGAGAATCCCAAGACCCGAGTGCTCTGAGATGACGGGTGGAGCGGGGCCTGGCGGGACGAGTGGCCTCGAGCGTCTGGAGCTTCGCGTCGAACGGCTCGGGCTCAACTTCCGCTTCACCTTTGCGTTTCACGCGCGCGAGGTGCGCTTCGAGTGCGACTACGGGGAGGGATACGAGCGCATCTTCCCCGAGACTTTCTCTTTTCATGCGAGTGTTCACGATCCCGCCGAGCTCTTCATCCAGCTCGAAGACCTGCTCCATCGGCCCGAGCTGATCTCGCCCGCCGCCAACCTGCGGGACTCCCAGGATCTGGTCGTGCGCCTGCTCTCGAGCGTCCCGAGTTACCTCGCGGCGATGTCGTCGCGGCTCTCCGCGACCCTCCCCGAGGCCTCGCGCGCCCGCTTCGATCAGGACCTGGCGCTCTTCTGCCAGATCGGCGCCCGCTTTCTCGAGTCGCGTGACCTCGTCGACGGGAGGCGGGCGCGCGTCGCGATCTATCACATGCGCAAGCTGACCTTTCGCAGCCTGCTGAACCTCGTCGCGTACCGTGTGAATCCCGACTATCTGGCGCAATACGTCCGTGGCGAGGTCGACCCGGTCGTGGTGACCGACGACCCCACCGAGAGCGGGTTCTTTCTCACTCTCGAAACCGGTGAGCCCGAGGCCGTGAACCGCATGGTGGTGAGAATGGCCGAGCGGGCCTTCTTCCTCTGGCTCGATGGGATCTGCCTCGACGAGGGCAACCAGGCCTTCGAAAAGGAGGATTCGCCCTTCGACTCCCGAGAGGCCGAGGTCCTGGAGGCCATCTGCAACCAGAAGGATCGGCCGATCGAGCGGGGAAGGGATCTGGTCCCCTTCCTGCGTCGCCCGAGCAAGGACTGCCGCCGGATGCTGAAGAAGCTCGAGGGCTTCTTCCTGCGGCGCTACGACATCGGGCACTCGTCGGCGTTGATCAACCACAACGCCAGCCTCGCGGCGGGCTTCGACGACGGCGACCGTATCCTCACCTGGCATTCGCCGCTCAATCACAGCCTCGCTCTGCTGGGCCTGATGTCTCCGTTCATCGCGGCCGCCTTCTTCTACCAGCGCATGCCTCACATCTTCGATCTCCTGTGCGCGATCGAGGTGGCGGTGGTCAACGCCGCGGCGATCTGGTTCCTCGTCTACCGCTTCTGCTGGAAGCACGATCTCTCGTTCTTCTATGCCGCTGTGCCGCGCATCGGAGCGGGGATCATCGTCGGCTACCTGCCTGTCTTTCTCATCGACGAGGTCTGGGACCTCGCGAGCCAGCCGATCACCGTCCTGGGCAACGTCGTGCTGCTGCTGGGACTCGTCACCCTGCTCTACATCTACGTCGAGGTGCAACGCCGACTCGACGACACCCGGATCGCCTTTGCACGGGCACGCGCGATCTTCGTGCTGGGGGTTCTGCAGGCGTTCGCGCTCGGGATCGTCATGACGGGCCTGGTGGGGAGCTTCATGGTCGAACGAAACTGGGAGGCCTCTGTCGAGGTTCTCTCCCGGGGCGAATTCGTGGAGGGCCTCGTGCCGCTGGTGGGGCAGCTTCCCCTGGTGATCGGCATCGCGCCCCTGCACGCCTTTCCCTCCGCGGTCCTCGTGATGACCTTCCTCTCCTTCTTCATCGGGGTCTTCCTGCAGCTGATGTGGGAGGAGCTCCCGATCACCGAGCCCCTTTAGCGGGCCCCTTTTAGCGAGCCCAACGCTCGTTTGAAAGTGCCTCCCCGGCGCCCATCTGCGCACAGCCTGCCGCGCTTCGTCTGCACCCGTCGTGCGGCCCGGATTCCGCTGCGGCGCCGGCGAGGCACTATGGCGACCTGCGAGGCAGCCCCTTACCATCATGCCCCGGTGCTCCGCCGATGACTCCTGTGCCGTCGCGTCCGGGCAGCATCGAACTCGAATCCTCGGTTCGTCGCCTTGGCGCCGCCAGCTGCGGGACCGGATGGATCGGCGTCGCGGGATGGATGGGCGCTGCCGGATGGCGCATGAACAGGCGAGACGGAAGGCACGAGGAAGTGGATCAATGACGGCCAGGCACACCAAGGTGCTCATCATCGGAAGCGGACCCGCGGGTTATACGGCGGCGATCTATGCGAGTCGCGCAGGCCTCGAGCCGGTGATGCTCGCGGGGATGATGTTCGGCGGGCAGCTGATGATCACCAGCGAGGTCGAGAACTACCCCGGCTATCCGGACGGTGTCACGGGCCCCGAGATGATGGAGCAGTTCCAGAAGCAGGCCGAGCGCTTCGGCACCGAGATTCATTTCGAGGACGCGATCTCGGTGGATCTCGACTCACGACCCTTTCGCGCTGCGACCGACGATCAGGAGTTCACCGCTGATGCGATGGTGATCGCGACCGGCGCCTCGGCGAAGTGGCTCGGGATCGATTCCGAAGAGCGGCTGATCAACCAGGGCGTCTCGGCCTGTGCGACCTGCGACGGCGCGCTCTTCCGCGACAAGAACATGGCCGTGGTCGGGGGAGGCGATACGGCCCTCGAAGAGGCCCTCTTCCTCACGCGCTTCGCTCCCAAGGTCACGCTGATCCATCGCCGGGACGCGCTGCGGGGCAGCAAGATCATGCAGCAGCGCGCCCTCGACCACGAGAAGATCGAGGTGGCGTGGGATTCGGTCGTGGATGAGGTCCTGGGAGACGAGTTCGTGACGGGGGTTCGCATCGAGAACGTGAAGACCGGGGCAAAGCGCGACCTCGACGTCGAGGCGCTCTTCGTCGCGATCGGCCACCAGCCGAACACGAGCCTCTTCGCAGGCAAGCTGAAGCTACACGATACGGACTATATCGCGGTCAAGCCGGGCACGACCGAAACCTCCATCGAGGGCGTTTTCGCCTGCGGTGATGTGACCGACTCCGTGTATCGGCAGGCCGTGACGGCGGCCGGCACGGGCTGTATGGCGGCGATCGAGGCCGAGCGCTGGCTGGCCGGGAACGGAGTCGCGTAGATCCAGGGGCTCGAGCCCCCGGCGACAGGCACGGGCCCGGCGAAGGCTCTTTGATTCTCGAAGTGGGAGTCGCGAGGGCCGGGAGAGCGGGGAAGGGAGACGGGAAATCCCGTCGGGTGGGTGATCGACATGACACTCTCCAAGGATCGACTCCAGCGGCTGACCGACCGCTCCACCGACATGGTGGTGGCGACCGATCGCGAAGGCCGCGTCGCCTACTACAACGACGGCGCGAAGAAGGGGCTCGGATACGCTCCCGGTGAGATCATGGGGAAGCCAGTCGCGCAGCTCTACCCCGATCTCGCAGAGGCCAAGCGTGTCATGGCCGCGATGCGGAGCTCCGACTACGGTGGCGTCGGCACGATCGAGACCTTCCGCACGACCTTCCTCTGCAAGGACGGCGGTGAGATCCCCGTTGCGATCACGGGCACCCTCATCCACGATGAAGAAGGCCGGGAGGACGGCACCATCGGCTACGCGAAGGATCTTCGCGACATCCTCCACCGGGACCAGCTCGCGACTCTCGGCGAGGTCGCGATCGGTCTCTCACACGAGATCAACAACCCGCTTGCCGTCATTCTCAACCAGATCGAGTTGATCGAGGGCGATCTCGCCCGGCTGGCGGGAGAGCGCGACACCTCGGTCGAGGTCGAGCGCCTCGACGCGGTTCGGCGCGAGGTCGCACGGGTCTCGCAGATTCTCGAACGACTGGGCGAGATGGCCGAATTCGACGACTACGAGACGATCGAATACATCGGCCCCGCCAAGATGGTCGACCTGCGCCGACGCTTCGACGGCAACGACGTGAGCCAGAGGTGGCACAAGCGACTCGCCGGCCTGCGGATCCTGGTCGTCGACGACGACCCCGGCATTCGCTCCACCCTCAAGGAGATCCTCGTGGCTTCGGGCTGCACGGTCGAAACGGCGGGTGACGGCGAAGAGGCCCTTGGCTGTGTGAATTGCGCGTACTTCGACCTGCTGCTGACCGACGTCGTGATGCCCAGGATGGACGGCCACGAGCTCTACCTCGAGCTCAAGCAGAGCCACCCCCTGCTCCCCGTCCTGATGATGACCGCCTTCCATTACGACAAGGATCACATCATCAAGCACAGCCGAATGCAGGGCCTCGAGGGGGTGATATTCAAGAAGCCCCTCGATCCCGATCGCCTACGGGAGACGATCGCCGAGACGCTCGGGCGTTAG
>CBDUYG010000240.1:0-5636 GCA_965371385.1 uncultured Myxococcales bacterium
CGCGTGTAGTCGAGCAGGCCTCGTGCGATGATGAGGCGCTGGATCTCGCCCGTGCCCTCGTAGATGTCGGTGATGCGACAGTCGCGCATCCACTTCTCGAGGAGGTGATCGCGCGAGATGCCCATCGGGCCGAGCAGGTCGACGCAGCCCTGGGTGATCGCGCGAACCGCGGAGCCCGCGTGCGCCTTGCAGACCGACGACTCCATGTTGTTCGGCTCCCCCACACCCGCCAGCCAGGTGGCGCGCAGGGTGGTCAGCTCGGCCGCCTCGTAGATGCCCTCGAGTCGCGTGAAGCGCTCGCTGGCGGCGGACTGCTGGACGGTGCCGGTGCCGTATTCGATGTCGACACCCGCCTTCTCCAGCTCTTCGCGGGTGAAGTCGAGCGCCGCTTTGGCGATGCCCAGCCCCATGGCCGCGGTGAGCGGACGGGTCATGTTGAAGGTCTTCATCACGCCGCGGAAGCCGCCGGAGCTCGCCTTCGGGATCGACTCGTCGCCGCCCAGCAGGTTGCCACGCGGGATTCGGCAGTCCTTGAAGACATACGCCGCGGTGTCATCGCAGCGGATACCCAGCTTCTTTTCCTTGTAGGGAACGTCGAAGCCGGGCGTGCCCTTCTCGACCAGGAAGCTCTTGATGCCCGCGCGACCCGCCTTCTTGTCGAGGGTCGCCCAGATCACCACTCCCTCGGCGCGGATGCCGGTGGTCACGAAGATCTTCTCGCCGTTCAGCACCCACTCGTCGGTCTCTTCATCGAGCACCGCACTGGTCTCGACCCGGGAGGGGTCGGACCCGCAGCCCGGCTCGGTGATCGCCATCGAGAGGAGCAGGCCGCTCCACTTCGCCTTCTGCTCCTCGGTGCCGGCCGCGCCGAGCGCGGCGTTACCGAGGCCACCGCCGCCGCTCGGCTGCACGGGGCGCAGGGAGTAGTCGCCCCAGTAGGTCGCGATGGCCTGCAGGCTCATCATCGCCGGGCCCTGGGTATCCTCGGCGCCCGGCGCGGGCGGCTTCGCGAGGGTCGCGAGAAAGTCCTCTGCTCCGGGGAGCGAGCTCGGCGGCAGCTCGGCCTCGTTCTCGTCGGCGTCGCGCGCGAACTGTCGCACGAACCGGCCTTCGGCGTAGATGCGCCCGAGGCGCGCTTCGTCAGTTTCGGTCAGGGTGAAATCGATCATGGGAACTCCTCACGCGGCCGATCGAGCGGGCCGCGTCGAATGGGGATCAGACAGCCGCGAGGGCTTCGAGTACGGAGAGGGTGCGCACGTTGCGGAACCACATCTCCAGCGGGTACTCACGGATGTAGCCGTGGCCACCGAAGACCTGGATGCCGTTGTCGGCGATCCACATGGCCTTCTCCGCCGCGTACTGCCGGGTGAGATGCGCCTGCTTGGCGGAACCCGCGTGGCCCTGGGATACGTGGCTGGCGGTCTTCCACGCCATCCAGCGCATCGCCTCGACCTCGATGTGCATCTCGGCAAGCCGGAATGCAATCGACTGCTTCTTTGCGATGGGCTCGTCGAAGGCCACGCGCTCCTTGACGTAGGGCACGCAAGCCTCGAGAACACCCCGGCAAGAACCCGTGAGGAGCGCAGCGTGCGCGGCTCGCGAGTTGTCGAGGATGCTGCGCACGTCACAGCCGGCCTCGCCACCCAACCGGGCCTCGGCGCCGACCTCGACTCGCTCGAGCTCGAGGCTGACGGTCGTGAGGCCGCGGAGGCCGACGTTCTTCTCCGCTTCGCCGATCTTCAGCCCCTCGGCATCAGCCGGAACGATGTAGAAGTCGCTACTTCCGTTGTTGCGCGCCAGCACCAGGAAGTGACTCGCCCGGTCGCCCATCAACACCCAGCTCTTGCTGCCGGAGAGAACGAAGCCGTCGCCCTTGGGCTCGGCTTTGGCGGTCGGCGCTGCCGGGTCCGCCAGGGGTCCGTGCTCGAGAACGGCGAGGGACGCGACGTGGAACTTGTCGCCGCAGAAGAGCGGAAGAAGCGACTTCTTCTGCGCATCCGTACCGTGGTCCAGAAGCGCGTTCACGAAGGCGTTGGGCGCCGTGGCGGCCAGGGCGAGCGGTATGTCGCCGAAGCCGAGCTCCTCGAGCACGATGGTGTTGGTCAGCGCCGAGCGCTCCTCACCGCCGCCGCCGTACTCCTCGGGAATCTGCGTCGACGTGAGGCCCAGCTCCCAGACGCTGTCAAGAAAATCCTGGGGAATCGAAAAACTCTCGTCGCACTCTCGCGCGATCGGACGAATCACCTCGTTGGCAAACTCACGAAGCGTGTCGCGGATGAGCTCCTGCTCTTCCGACAAGCCGAATGAAATCACGTTGAACTCCTCTTTGTGTCATCGCGGCTCGATATCGAGTCCGCGTGTTCCGCCGCTCCGGCATCGGAGCGGTAGACCTGGTGAAAGAAATGATCCATGGCCGCGGCGTCCCCGTCCTTGGTGACGAGCCCCCGCTTGAAGAGATCGCGTGCCTCCGAGAGGCCCAGCGCCATCATGCACCACACCTTGGCGTCCGCGGTGTACCTGACGTCGGCGCGCTCGGCGAAGCCCTGCACGACCTCGCATTGGCCGCCCTCGATTCGCACGGTCCAGACGCCGCCGCCCTGACCCGTGAGCCGGATCTCGAAGGTCACCTTGGCGTCCTTCGCGACCTCTTCCCGCAGCAGAAAGGGAAGCGACTCCAGGATGGAGTGCGGGGAGGTCTCGGTGAAGCGACCCGTGTCGATCTCGAGAGCGTCGATGCCGTGCCGGGTGAACCAACGCGCGATGGAGGCGACAATGGGCTCGAGAGAGCGGCCGCGCTCGGTGAGCTCGTACCCGCCCTCCCTGCGCTGCGCCACGAAGCCGTTCGCAGCGAGCTCGCGCAGGCGGCTCGAAAGCACCCGCGGTGCGATGCCCGTGCGCTGACGCAGCTCCTGGAATCCGCGCGGCGCGAGCAGCAAATGGCGCACGAGCACGAGGCTCCAGCGATCGCCGATGACGTCCAACGAGCGCGCCACCGGGTCGTAGATCTCCTGGGGACGGGGAATGGACTTCCGTTCCGATACGTTCGAATCAGAGATCTCGCTGATCTTGGAATTCGCTTCCGACATGGGAGCTGATATCTAGCAGGAAAATATGAAGTATTCAATGGATACTCATCATTGGAATACCCCCAGGGGTATCCTCGATGCCCCTGTCGCCGCCTCCCTTTGCCCGTCCAGTCGAAACTCCGGTCAACCCGAGCCGGGGCTTGCGGCTAAGATTCGAGACGCGTCCGGCCGCTCGAACGCACCCGGCCCCGAATCGACGAGGGAATAAGGAGAGGAGCAGAATGGAGACGCGGCGATACGACAACATCCTCGAGACGGTGGGGCGTACCCCGGTCGTCCGCTTGAATGCACTTGCCCCGAAGGAGGTGGATGTCTTCGTCAAGATCGAGGCGTTCAATCCCATGGGCTCGGTGAAGGATCGCCTGGCGCTGGGGATCATCGAGGCGGCCGAGGCGTCGGGCGAGCTGGAGCCTGGACAGACCGTCATCGAAGCGACGAGCGGGAACACCGGCATCGGGCTCGCGATGGTGTGTGCACAGAAAGGCTATCCGCTGGTGGTCGTCATGGCCGACAGCTTCAGCGTCGAGCGTCGTAAGATCATGCGCTTCCTGGGTGCAAAGGTCATCCTCACGCCGGCGGCCGAACGCGGGACCGGCATGGTCGACAAGGCCCGGGAGCTCGCGAAGAAGAACGGCTGGTTCCTCACCCGGCAGTTCGACAACGAGGCCAACGCCGACACACACTCGCGCACCACGGCACCCGAAATCCTCGAGGCCTTCGAGGGCGATGGGCTCGATTACTGGGTGACCGGCTTCGGAACCGGCGGCACACTCAAGGGAGTCGCAAGGGTGCTGCGCGAGAAGTCTCCCAAGACCAGGATCATCGTCGCCGAGCCCGCCACCGCAGCGATGCTCGCCAGTGGCGTCAGCCAGGCGCGCTCGGGCGATGGAGAACCGGATGGCAGTCACCCGAGCTGGGAGCCGCATCCCATGCAGGGCTGGTCTCCCGATTTCATTCCGAAGCTCGCCGAAGATGCCCGGGCGGCCGAGTTGATAGACGAACTCGTTCTCGTGAAGGGCCCGGACGCAATGGCGACCACGAAGGCGCTGGCCCAGAAGGAGGGGATCTTCGCGGGCATCTCGAGCGGGGCGACACTCGCGGCCGCGCTGGAGATCGCAGGGCGCGCTGCCAAGGGCTCGAAGATCCTGGCGATGCTGCCGGACACCGGCGAGCGCTATCAGAGCACACCCCTATTCGAGGATGTGCCGGTTGAAATGACGGAGGAGGAGCTCGAGATAGCGGGCTTCTGAGCCGGCGGCAGGGTCGTGCACCAGACGCGCGCGAGACATAGAGCCGTCGGGCCATGAGATCGTTACAATCTGAGCCGGCCCTCTTCCCGAGGTTCACCACCAGAAGGCCGGCAGGCCACAGAGTCCGTTGCGCTCCGCAGAGAAGTGGCCTGTAACGGCAACATCGATGCACCGGCGCCAGGGTCGCTTTTGATCTGCATGCTGCAACGTCTCGGAGGAAAGACATGACACCCGGAACATCCCCGTCCACGGCCGACGCAGCCGGCGGCGACCTTCGCTTCATCATCATGGGAGCCGGAATGTCTGGAATCCTCAGCGCGATCAAGCTGCAGGAGGCCGGCCTCGACAATTTCGTGGTCTACGAGAAGGCCGATCGTCTCGGTGGAACGTGGCGAGAGAACGAGTATCCGGGCATTGCCTGCGATGTTCCGTCACACATGTACTGCTACTCCTTCGCCCCCAACCCCGAGTGGAGCCATCGTCACTCGCCGGGAGCCGAAATCCAGGCCTACTTCGAGGATGTCGCGAAGCGCTACGAGGTCGACTCGAAGATCCAGTACGGCAAGGAGATCACCCGCTGCGAGTTCGTGGACGGGCGCTGGAAGATCGAGATGTCCGACGGATCCACCGACGAAGGCGACTTCGTCATCGCCGCAACGGGCGTTCTCCACCACCCCGCCTACCCCGACATCCCGGGGCTGGAGTCGTTCGGAGGCGCGACCTTTCACACCGCGCGCTGGGACCACGACGTGTCGCTGGAAGGCAAGCGCGTCGGCGTCATCGGAACCGGCTCGACTGCGGTCCAGATCACGACCGCGGTGGTCGACGAGGTGGCGAAATACTCTCTCTTCCAGCGCACCCCTCAATGGATCATGCCCATCAAGAACCCGGCCTACAACGAGGCGGAGAAGGCCGAGTTCCGAAAGAACCCGGGGGCCATGAAGCAGATCCGGGACGAAGTCGGGCGCCAGTTCATCGACGGCTTCGCCAATATTCTCCACGAGATCGACTCCCCCATGCTCAAGGCCATTCATGCGCTCTGTGAAGCCAACCTCGACGACAACGTGAAGGACCCGGAGCTCCGGGAGAGGCTCCGTCCCGACTACCGGGCGGCCTGCAAGCGCCTGGTCATGTCGGAGACCTTCTATGACGCGATCCAACACCCCAACGCAGAGCTGGTCACCGAGGGAATCGAAAGAATCGAAGAGTCTGGGGTGCGGACCTCCGACGGGAAGCTGCACGAGCTGGACGTACTGATTCTGGCGACCGGGTTTCGCGTCGATCGTTTCATGCGACCGAT
>CBDUYG010000241.1:0-5628 GCA_965371385.1 uncultured Myxococcales bacterium
CTCCCTCCCGGCCACACCAGGAGCCGAGCTGGATCTCGTCTGCCAGAGCGAGTCCCGCGTTCGCGACCTCCTTCAATACCCACTCCTCGCGATACGCGATCGCGTGAAGGGGATCGGCGGCGCTGTGATGTCGACAATTCTCCGAGATCTCGTGAGGCATCGGAATTGGGGAGCGCCCGGCCGCCTCACATGCCTCCCAGGACTCGTTCATGAGGAAGAAGGTCGCGCACGTAATGGATCCCTTTCCCATCGAGCCCGCGATCTGCTCCAAGTAGTGCGCGAGCGCATCCGCGTACATATGGGTGAAGACGCTGAAGACCAGCACCAGATCCGCGCAGGTCGCCATCCTGGGGAGCTCTACCTCGCTGGGGTCCAAGCGGCCCTGCGGATTGTAGCGCCCGTTCTTCACGTCGAGATGCCAGAATTCGACCAGATTCTGGGTGCGTCCCATCACATTCGCCTGCAGCCAGGAGATGTGCCTGGGCAGGATATCGAAGCCGAGGTAGCGGCCCCGGAACCCGCAATCGAGAAGCGCGTAGAGGCTTCGCCCGTAACCACACCCGATATCGATCACCTTGCCGTCGCGATCGAAGAAGCCATGGCGATCAACCAGATCGATCAGCTCCCTCCCGACCTCGAGCATCCGCTCGACGCTGTGATCCATGAAGAGGAGTTCGGGCGGGGGGTAGGGATAGGGACGCTCGAACGATGACATGCGCTCAGCCCTCACGCTTCGGCACATGACGACCAAAGTGCTCCTCGAAGAACGCCTCCAGGGCGTGATCCCGCTGGGTCTCCGAAGCCCGGACGCCTTCGATGATCCAGACGCTGGGATAGCCCTGCGACACGGAATAGTTGCCGTGACGTTCTATTCCCTCGAGGTACTTCACCCCGCTCACCCCATAGTCGAAGAACTCGACCTGCTGGAACCCGACTCCAGTCACGACCCACTCGAGAATCGCTTTCGAATAGAGGAAGCGATGGCCCCATCCGTGGAAGGCGCGATTCGTGACGAGGGTCTGGCGCCGCTCCTCGTCCGCATCGGCGGAGAAGGTGAAGTGCGTCTTCATCACCCATTCGAGGCTCGGGGTCGTGAGTCGAATTCTTCCCCCGATTTCGAGGGCATCGACGGCATTGCGGAGAAACGCGATCGCGGCCTGGGGCTCGAGATGCTCCAGAAAGTGCTCAGCATAGACAAATTCGAGCTCCTTGCTGCTCCAAGGCTGGGTCGCGTCCATCACCTCGTCGACTCCTGGAAAGGGATGGATATCCACGTTCCACCAGTCCTCCAGAGCGTGGTGGGGACCGCAACCAAAATTGATGCGCCGAATGAGTTCGGGAGACCGGTGCTTCAGCATGAATCCCGTTCCCCGGTGGAGCGAGAATTCGGAAGCTCGGCCACGGCCCGCCAGCGCGCCTCCACGACTTTCATGATTTCTCGGATCCGAACGTCGAACGTATGGTGCTTCAGGATCTCGGTCGCAAGGTCGTGGCGCGCCAAAGCCTCCGCCTCACGCGCCTCGGCCGCAGAAGCGACGATCGCGCCCAGCTCCTGCGGGCTCTCGTAGCACTTCACCACCTCTCCGAAGACCTCCTCGAGGCCTGCTACCCGATCCGAAACGATCTGGGCTCCGCACGCCGCGGCATCGAAGAGGCGATTCGAGAGGAAGCCCGCGTCCCGCATCGTCTTCCAATGATCGTTGAGTACGACGAGGCTTTCACGGTATATCGTGCCGAGCTGGTGATTGTCGACGTGTTGGGCAAGAACGCGGTCCGGGGGAAGGAACCGTTCCCAGTGCGTCCCTATGACGTGGAAATCCACATCCGCCGCAATGCAGTCTCGCACGATCGAACGAAACTGGTTGCGCGAGTTGCCCACGAGCACCACCGCATCCCGCGGCAGCTGGAGGTCGGGCCGTGAATCGCTCATCTCGTCCGCAACCGCGACTCCCGGATGAAAGAGCTCTCCGTCACAACACTGGAGCAGAACGGAGACGGGGACTCGGAGATCCGACCGGAGGCGGGCTGCATGGCTCCTCGAGGCCACGAAGACGTGGTGGAACTCCTCGCACTCCTCTCTCGTCACGTCCTCCGGGTGGCTGATCATCCACATGAGATTGAGCTGATCCGGTCTAGCGCGGTAGCGAGACAGGCCACGCAGAACCAGGACAACGTCGTCTCCGATCGATTCGCCACACTCCCAGGCATCGAGGCAATCGATCCTCACGCTGTGGCCGAGACGAGTCAGGGCCCGTGCGATTCCTCGGGCGAAGTGAGCATCTCCCCATTCCGCCGCTACCGATCGGGAAGGCGCGCCGATCTTGATCGCGAAGCGAAGCGAGCGAGCGGCCGCCTCTGACAGCAGACCCCAGACCTGATCCGCTCGGGCCGCGTAGGTGTGGTGCGCCTCGACCTCCGCCCGCAACTCGGCGACCCGCCTTTCGCGCGCCTCGTCATCCCCGAGATAGTGCTCGATGAGTCCCTCGAGCTCGGCCTTGTTCTGCCAGGTCGGGAGCCGCCCTCCAAAGAGCTCATGGCTCCCCATGACGCCGTTCGTGATTGCGAGACGGCCCGCGGCGAGCGCGTCGAAGACGCGGCTATTCACCGAGCCCCACGGCCGGGTCACATGATTGGCGTCGTCGATCACCAGGCGTGTGCTGGCATAAACGTCCGGCATCGCTTCGTAGGGATGCGGACCCTGAGTAATCTCCCGTAGCGCCGGGGTATCCTCCCAGCCTCCACCGAAGATCTTGCCCCGATGCGAGAGGGCGGAGGGATCGAGGAATTGCGCGATCTCACGCTGCTGATTCCAGTAACTCCCCGTAAAGCAATAGTCCGACTCGAGCTCTTTCGATCGTCGCCCGGTCGCGAAGAACTCGAAGCAAGTCGCCAGGGGCACGACTGCGACGGGCTTCGCAAGTCGGGCGCGGAGGTAGGCGGCGGCCCGACGAGACGAAGCCCAGACGAGGTCATAGCTCTCCGCCGCGGGATTATTCGCGAATCGTTCGAACCAATTTCGAATCCATGCGACCTTGATGAGATGGGGACTCGCATTCTCGATCCGATCGAGCGCGAAGTCATCGAGCAGGCTTATCAAGACATCGATTCCCGCAACATCCGTCGGGCCGGGGGTACGGGGAATGAATACGCACTCGCACGCGTGCTGCGCCTCGAGCGCCCGGGCGAGCTCCAGGCCGCTGAAGCAGTCGCCCGCAATCGTCGCGCCCGGCAGGCCGCTGGTGATGAATCCAATCCGGGTTCCGGTCACGCCCCAGTAGCCCGGACGGGCGAAGAGGTCGCGTCGGATCCAGCGGCGATAGAGGGCCCCGAAGCGCCGGTCGAGATTCGCGGGGTTGGCTTTTACGCGGCGAGCCGCCTCGGGATCGAGCTCTCGCCGGGTCGCCCCCCGGTCGTGGGTTGCCGCGATGTCGTTCACCGCCACCACCGCGCCCAGGCCGCCGACCGCGGCGCTCAGGCAGAAATCGACGTCCTCGTATCCGTAGTAGTACGACTCATCGAAGCCCCCGAGCGCCTCGTAGGTCGCCCGCCGTACCGCGAGAAAAGCCGCGGTCACGGCGGGTACGACCACCGGACCCTCTGCGAGCGCCGAGGTCTCCGTACTGACTCTCACCTCGAACGGAGCGATGAGTTGGGACGATGCGGGGTCACAGGTACGACGAAAACGATCGAACAAGACCCCCGCGTGCTGCGACTCGGGGGCGAGCCCAGGCTCCACCGGCGGGTCGAAGAGCTGGAGACCAGCGATCGCTACCGCGGGGTCACGGAGAACCTCTAGTAGGCGGGGCAGCGCGTCGGAGTCGAGGTAGACGTCATTGTTCGCGAAGATCAGAAAATCCGCGCTCGAGGCCCGGGCCGCTACATTGTTCGACTCGGAGAAGGACCGATTCTCACCCCGCGAAAGCCACCTGAGGGGAAGCCGCTTCCGCCAGCGCTCCACCACCTCCCGACTGGCATCGCACGAGCCGTGATCCACCACGGTGATCTGCAGCGAACGACAGGTATTGTGCCGCGTGAACGCGGCCAGGAATCTCTCCAGCTGCTCCGCCCCATCGCGATTCAAGACGATCACCTCGACCGAATCCAACCCGCCGAGGCGGCGCTCGGACGGGGTATAGCGGGTCACGATCCGCGCCGAGGACGCTTCACCTGCGAGAGATTCGCCCCGCTCCCCCGCCGCGAAGACGGGAATCTCGACGCAGCCGAGGTCGAGGTCCTGGCCCTGGGACCGCGCGCGAAAGCGCACTTCCCCCGACCTCTTCTCGAAGAGAAGCGGGGGGATCTCCCACACGAACCCGTGTCTCCCCGCATCGGAGAAGCGTCGAGCCAGATCGACGCGCAGGCGATCCGCGCGCGCTACCGCAAAGGGCTCATTGTCGAGCAGGATGTCGATCCGCAGAGATGACGCGGCCGACCCGCGATCTCGCGCCCATCCGAAGATCGCGGAGGAGCTCGCACGATCGATCCCGCCCTCGATCCGGTCGTTGCTTCGCGGCACCTGGGCGAGCTGGCTCATCTGTCCAGAGGATGTCTCTTTGCGAATCACCGATGCGTGGTGGGGGTGCGGACGCAGCGGCGAGCCCTCACCCTCGTATGAGCGATGCAGCTCCATGTAGTGAAGGAGGGGATTCACGTCGATCGACTCGAGCAGTGGATTGCGGCTCATGTAATAGCGAACGTCGAAATGCGGGTGGGGACTCCGGCTTTCCTTCGCGCCGTGGATGACGAAGTGGTAGAGGGGATTGACGCCCGAGTGGGCGACGTCGGTGTGCGTCTCGAGGTAGTGACGCGTCGAAAAGTAGGGGCTGGGATCTCGGCCCTCTTCCGCACCGTGGCGGAGATAGTGGAGGATCGGATCCAGCCCGGCCTGGGCGATATCGGGATTCTGCGCGAGGTAGTGGGAAGCGTCAAAAAGACGACTGCGAGCAATCTCCTCGCTTGCGACCCGCTCCCGGACACGATCAGGAAGCTGAAGCGTTACCGTCCAGTAACCGAGCCGCGCAAGCCGTCTCGTCCAGAGTCTCAGCATCGGCGCCCTTATCTCCGCCGTAAGGCCGCGAGGCCCCCCTGGAGAAGCTCCATATACACGGCGCTGTGCCGCAACCCGGGAAGCCGCGCCGCAGCCAGCTCTTCTTGTAGACGCGAGACGCAGAACTCGCGATGCCGAAGGAGCTCTCTAGCCAGTTCGAGCTCTGTCGCGAGCCCGACCCCGCGAGCTTCGGTGTCGGTCAGCTGAGCGAGCCGCTGGCCAAGCACCTCACCCAATCGATCGACTTCGCCCCCTGCGGCTTCCAGGTCCTCGAGGGACTGGCTGAGGCCGGCACGGGCAAGCGCGAGCTCCCGTTCGAGCTCCCCGCATCTGACGTGGCTCGCGCCGAGCCCGGCACGGGCGAGCGCGAGTTCCCGTTCGAGTTCCTCGCATCTTACGTTGCTCGCCCCGAGCCCGGCCTGGACAAGCGCAAGCTCCCGTTCGAACTCTTCGCATTTGGCGTTGCTCGCCCCGAGCCCGGCACGGATGAGCGTGAGTTCCCGTTCGAACTCCTCGCATCTGAGGCGACTCGCGCCAAGCCCGGCACGGGCGAGCGCGAGCTCCCGTTCGAACTCCTCGCA
>CBDUYG010000242.1:0-5627 GCA_965371385.1 uncultured Myxococcales bacterium
TCTGCATCGTCGTGCAGGGACAGCCTGCCGGCGCCCAGCTCGATCTTCTCGATCTCAACATCGAACGCAGCTGCGGGCTCGGACTCTTCCTTCGCATCACTCGAATCGTCGAACTCGCCGACGAGCACTGCCCAGTTGAGGTTCGCCTCTTCGTCGTAGGCGATCCACACCCTGGGAAGATCGACGACGATCGACTCGACGAGCAGCCGGCCTGCGAGGAGCGGTCCCCAGTCGATCGTGATGCTCAGCTTCTCGACCTCGACGAGATCCAGGCGCGGCTCCCTCCCGCGCAGGCTGACACCCTCGAGGGATATCCAGCCTCGCATGAGATCGAGCGAGACCTCCTCGATCGAGACTTCCATGCTTTCATCCGAGAGAATGCGTTGCGCCGCCTCCTGGACCATTCGCGGAAGAGCGATACGTAAGCCGAATGCGGCCAGCGCCAGAACGAAGAGCAGACCCAGGCCGGCGCGACGAATCGGACCCGTGGCCCATGGCCTTGCACCCATTGGAGCGTCCTGCTCACTCAACTCCGACTCCGTGGCGGCTTCAGCTCATCCTTCCGGAATTCATTCCCTCGAGCATGGCTCCCTTCTCCCCCGCTCGACCCTGCTGGAACGCGAAGCCATGACCGCAAGGCGGCCGCGTTCCCTCACTCTACATCGTGTCGGAAGACACGGGGCAACTTCACATGCCGGACCGTCCGCCATACCCGCTCATCGAGGAGATCGGCACGCTCGTGCACGGACGAGAGTCCCCTACTCTTCCTCGATGCTCTCACCCTCCTCCTCCTCCTCCTCCTCCTTCCCGGAGCGCGGGCGTAGCATGTCGATGCTGGCCCCGAGGAGACGCCCCGTCTCTTGAATCGTGCCACCAACGACGCGGAGAGAGGTCCCGATTGCGAAGGGAACGAAGTTGACCACCAAGGCGACATCCGTCAAATCCGGATCGAAGTCGAGGTCGTTCAACGGCCCGGTGATCTCGACCTTGATCGGTGGATAGTGGCGACGCTCCTTCCCCGGAGCTTCGGCGTTCAAGCTCGCCAGGCTCAGGATCTGGTCGAGCCCCTTCGTCGTGAGCGCAACTTCTGTGTCGAGATCGACCCGACCGTCGAGGGTTCCCGTTCCACCCCCAGTCACGCGAAAGGATTCGGTCTGGAACTGCAAGTCATCGGTATGGATGACGCCGTCCTCCACCACGAAGTTGCCCCGCGCGTGGTCGAACTTGATGTGCTGACCGCGGGGCGCCTCGCGTTGTCGCCACTTTTCCTTCAGGATCGAGCTGGGGATCATGGCAGCGATGGAAGAAAGGAGGCCCTGGGAGAGGATCTCACCGCCCCGCAGCTCGACCCAGCCTTCACCGTCGAGAGGCTCGGCACCGACCTTCGAGTAGAAGTTCTCGACTTTCGTCCAGCTTCCGCGAAGATGCGCGTCCATCGCCAAGCGAGGGCGATCCGCCGGATCCGGGTTGAATCCCGTTGCTCCGGTGAGGGCGACGAAGTCCAATCCTTCGATCTGGAGCTCGATGTCGAAAGCCGGCGGCCCACCCTTCACGAAAACGATGCTGCCCGTCTTGCTCACCTGCCCCTCGTGAAGCACGAACTCGAGGGGACGAAACTCGAGAGTGCGCTCCCTCAGGCTGAAGCTCGCGACGGCCTCGGATATATGCGTCTGCATCATCGAGGCTCCATCCGTCTTCAGCGTCCCCTCGGTCAGCGCAAGCTTTCGTTTCGCGATTCTCAGGTTGGAGCGGAAGCGAGTCCAGCCCTCGATCAGGACGCCGGCGAGGTTGACCGTCCCGGGCACCATGTCGATCTCGAGGCGGCCCTCGACCGGGTCGCGATTGAGATTCGTAAGCTCGATCCTTGCGTTCATGGGGCCCGCGGCGTCTCGAATCAGCCACTTGCGGGGGAGCGACGGAACCACCAGCCCGGCTTCCACCCTCTCCGTTCGAATCGAGAGAGCGAGAGGCTGCTTCACGAGCGGCAGATCGGGATCCAGGGGGCCGTAGCTTCCGCTGACCTCGAATCTTCCCTTCGAGCCCCCCTCCCCGATCTCTCCCTCGAGTTCGAATCGGCTGAGCTCTCCCGGGGAGAAGTCCCGCAGACTTCCCCATCGGACATGAATCGGAAGCGGACCGCTCGAGGAAGCGTCCGCATGGTCGATGAGACTCAGAGTCGCGTCCACGATCTCGATCGAAGGTAGGGACGGACAACACGCTGCCGGTTCGGGCTCTTCCGTGACCTCGTCCGGGTCTCGGGTGAGCCCCGAAAGACTGAACTTTCCTGCGGCATCCCGCTCCACCTGGGCCTTCAACCCCACGAGGACCAGCCTGGAGATCACCATCCTCCGGTCGAAGAGAGCGCGGACCAGGAGGTCGACCTCCGCGCGCGCCGCCTGCCCCAGATCCTCGATCGTCACCTCGACGAGCACGATTCGCGGATAAGGAAGCAGACGCAGCTCGACGTCGTCGACATGGACCTGTCGGCCGAGGGCTTCGCTGGCCCGAGCGGACAACACGGAAGCGGGAATGATGTGTCTTGGGATCGCGACCCGGACGACCCAGACAGCGAGCAGGATCACTCCGACGAGGAGCGCTGCCTGGATCCACCGCCTGCTCCTCACCGGACTCATGGCGGGGAGTGTAGCCGGGAGGAGAAGGCTCCGGCTCGAAATATTGAATTCCGGCTCGAGTCCGTTTACCCGACACGTCGGGGACGCCCCCGCGCTGCTCAGCTCATGTCGATCGAGAAACGCTCGGCGTAGGGAGCGAAACGCTCGCGGACCTCGTCCGGGGCGATGCCCCAATCTTCGAGATCGTATTCGTGAGCGCCGTGGCGGCCCTTCGGATTCGCCTGGATGTGGGCCTCCATTGCCGCCCGGGCGGCGTCGGTCACAGGCAGCTCGAACTGCCGGTAGATCCGTTCGATCGCCTTCATCGGCGTCTCGACGAACTCGTCGTGAGTCACATCCACGAAGCGGGCCGGGTCGCAGCGGTCTCGCGTCTCGAGGCCACGCTCGAGCGAGGTCGCGTAGAAGTCCATCACGATCGGTCCGAGGGCCTTCTTCGAGATCTCGACCTGATCGCGCATCAGCTCATGAGTCATCGAGCAGATCGACGCCGTACACGCGAGGGGATTGCGATGGCTCCAGACGATCGACACGTCGGGAAAGGTGTCGATCAGCGGCTCGATGCCCCACATATGCGCCGGGGCCTTCAAGAGCCATCGATCGCCCGGGCGTTGCCAGTCGAGCAGCTGAAGATAGCTGCGGTAGTAGCGGTACATATCATGGAGATCCTGCTCGCGGTACCAGGATGCGTAGGGCTCCTGCATGACCTCGGTGCCGATGTGCACGCCGCTCAGCGAGTAGGCGTGAAGGAGCACGCACTCCTCCGGCGTATCGGCGCTCGCGAAGTGCATCTTCGTGAACTCTGGATTCTCCTCGCGGCTCTTTGCGTAATAGGCCTCGATGGCGTCGCGGCGGGGATCCGAAGCCCCGGGCTCGAGCCCTTCCATCGGATCGGGGAACTGAGTCTCCCAGAGCAGCAGCGCCCGGGCGGCCGGATCGGCGCCGAGCAGATTGAGGAGCGCCGAAGTGCCCGAGCGCGGCAGGCCGGTCAGGACCATGGGGTGTCGGACCGGACGCTCGAGAATCTCGGGGTGCTTTCTCAGGGTCTCTTGCACGCGCAGGCGCGTGGCCAGCAACCCGACGACCCGCCGTCGGGCCTTCTTGCGCCCCTTCTTGGTGAGTGGATTCTCGTCGTAGGTGCGGAGCAGGATCTCGAGCGCCTCGCGGAAGTCGTCGGGGCCGAAGTCCGAGAGCCCGGCAACCTGGCGGGCGTCCTCCAGAACCCCCTCCGCCTCGAAACGCACCTCGGACTCAACTGCACTCATGAAACGGAACCTCCTGGAAAGGGGCCGGCCGACGGTTCCGCCGACCCGGGGATCGAGATTCGCAGTTTGTCCCCGGTCTTTCAACGCCTGTGAAGATGTCGGCGTCGGGCACCGCCGAGCCCCCAGCGGGATTCGAGGAAGGCCCGGGAGCACATGACTCGAGTCTCGCGCCCGTGCGTCCGATACGGAGAGAGAAGGAGGAATCCCGATGAGCCATGTGGCAGAATCACGGCGCGGGCAGGAATTCCCGTGCGGACCGGAGAGAGGGATCCTGGTGACATGAACATTGGAATCGTAATCGGCCGCATCGGTGACGTGGATGGAGTCGCCCTCGAGACCGAGAAGTGGATCGAGGTGCTCCGGCGCATGGGGCACGAGATCTACGTCCTCTCCGGCAGCTTCAAGAGCAACGGGATTCCGCGCGAGCGCAAGACCGTGCTCCCGATCCTCTCCTTCTTCTCGCCCGAGTGTGAGTGGGAGCAGAACCGGGCCTTCTTCTATCCGCCCGACGATCCGGACCAGCTGCTCTTCACCCTCGACGCCAACGCCCATCGCGTCGCCACCGAGATCTTCGGCTGGGTGTTGCGGAACAAGATCGATCTCATTCTCTCGGAGAACGCCTCCGCCCTGCCTTGCCACCTCTCCATGGGGCTAGGGATCAAGATGGCCGTCGAGAACATGGGGATCCCCGTGGTGACCCATGACCACGACTACGCCTGGGAGCGCGGAGATCGCTACGCCTCGCCCTTCCCCGAGATCAAGAAGATCGTCGAAGAGTCGTTTCCCCTGCGCAACCTCCCCAACGTCCGTCACGCGGTGATCAACTCGGCCGCCCAGGCCGAGCTCGAGCGGCGCTTTGGTATCGTCTCCGTCGTCGTGCCCAATGTGATGGATTTCGATCGGCCATTCGGACAGATCGATGACTACAACCGGGACATGATGGCGCAGTTCGGTTTCGATCCCCTCGATATCGGGGTCTTCCAGATCACCCGTATCGTCGAGCGCAAGGGCATCGAGGTCGCGATCGATCTGGTCGGTCAGATGGAAGACCCCCGGATCAAGCTCATCATCACGGGGAGCGCGGCCGACGATGAGCGCAAAGGCTATTTCAAGCAGCTGATCGAGCGAGTCGCCGAGCAGAACCTGCAAGATCGGATTCATTTCGCCTATCATCGAGTCCTGAGTGCGCGTTCGCGCACCAACGACGGCCGCAAGATCTACTCGCTCTCGGACGCCTACGCGAACGCCCAGGCGTGCACCTACTTCAGCACCTACGAGGGGTTCGGCAACGCCTTCGTCGAGGCTGTGCTCGCCAAGCGTCCGATCTTCGTCAATAATTACGAGCCGGTCTTCTGGCCCGATATCGGCAGCAAGGGCTTCGAATGCGTGATGCTCGAAAACAACTTGTTGACCGACGAAGCGGTCGAATCCGTCGACAAGATCCTCCACGACCCGGAGCTGCGAAAAGAGATCTCCGAGCATAACTTCGCGCTCGGACGCCAACTTTTCTCGTATGAAGTGCTCGAGCAGAAGCTACAGACGCTGTTGAACTTCTAGTCGAGACCGAGGCGCACGTCGCGAACGAGCCGCTGCCGGCGGATCGCGCCTGTATCCCATAGCCTGTATCGTATGACTCGTATCCCATGACTTCCATCCCATGGCCTATAGGATGGGCACCGAGATGGCGCTCGAGTTCCAGCGAGGCTGGCCGAGCGACCATCGCAGGGTGGAA
>CBDUYG010000243.1:0-5619 GCA_965371385.1 uncultured Myxococcales bacterium
GAGGCGTTCCCGAGCTGCGACGCAGCCTCTCCGTCGTCGCCCTCGGGATCGGAACCCCCGGCGTGGTGAATCAAGGGATCGTCTTCGCTCAGCTCAAGCAGGAGCGGGAGCGGAGTCAGCAGGAGATCGTGAAGTCACTGATCAAGCCGATGAAGGAGATCCCCGGAATCAAGTCGATGCCCCTCAACCCGAGCCCCATGCGCGGCTTCAGCGGGGATCCGGTCGAGATCACGATCACCGGGCCGGATCTCTTCGAGTTGGCGCGTATCGCCGACGAGGTCGAGCACCGCGCCGGGGATACGGAGGGCTTCGGGTTCATACGGACGAACCTGGTTCTCAACAAGCCCCAGCTCGAGGTCCACGTCGATCGCCAGCGCGCGGGCGATCTCGGAATGTCGATGGAGGAGATTGCGACGACGATGCGGATCCTGCTCGGTGGGCTCGATGTCTCGACATTCAAGATGGACGGCGAAACCTACAACGTGATGCTCCAGCTCGAGCGCGAAGAGCGGACTCGCCCATCCGACCTGCTGGAGCTCTTCGTGCACGGGCACTCCGGGCTGATTCCCCTGGCCGCCGTGGTGAGCGCCGAGGAGAACATCGCCCCCCGCTCCGTGCCTCATTACGATCGCCTGCGGTCGGTGACGCTCACGTCGGGGCTGGAGGGCGACCTCTCCCAGGGTGAGGGGCTCGAGAAGATGATGGCGATCGCCCAGGACGTGATCCCCGAGGTGGGCGGCTATCGAGTCAGTTTCAGCGGCGAGGCCGAGACGTTCTTCGAGTCGGGCAACGCCCTGGTTTTCGCCTATCTGCTCGCGATCCTGATCGTCTATCTCGTGCTCTCGGCGCAGTTCGAGAGCTTCCTGCACCCGGTTACGATCCTGGTGGCGGTCTTCCTCTCCTTCACCGGAGCGCTGGTGGCGCTCAAGGGGATGGGGATGACCCTCAATCTCTTCAGCGAGATCGGGATCGTGATGTTGGTCGGGCTGGTGACGAAGAACTCGATCCTGATCGTCGAGTTTGCCAACCAGCTCAGGGAGCGTGGCCAGGAGCTCGTTCCCGCGACCCTCGACGCGGCACGCATCCGCTTCCGCCCGATCCTGATGACGGCCCTCGCGACGGTCATGGGCATCGTGCCGATCGCCGCCGGCCTCGGCGCGGGCGGTGAATCCCGCGCTCCCCTGGGCGTCGCCGTGATCGGCGGCATGCTCTTCTCGACCTTTCTCACCTTCTTCATCGTACCCGCCACGTACATCACGATGGAGCGACTCCGATCGAGGTTCTTCGGCCCCTCAATTTCGATTGAGCGTCGGCCGATGGATCAGGACGCCGAGCTTCCATCGTTGGCAGGGGATGCGTGAGTACACTCGAAGCACTGTTGCTGGGGGTCGTTCAGGGCCTGACGGAGTTCCTGCCGGTTTCGAGCTCTGGTCACCTCGTTCTATTCCAGAACATCCTGGGGATCGAAGACACCGGTCTGCTTTTCGAGATCGGGGTGCACGTCGCCACCCTGCTCGCGATCGTGGTCTTCTTTCGCGCCAGGATCCTCTCCCTGATCGCGGGCGTGTTCTCGCGCCGTGTGGAGGACATACGCTACGTGGGCAAGCTCGCAGTGGGGACGCTTCCTGCGATCGTGGTCGCTCTGGTCGCCCGGGATTACCTCGATGAAGTGCTCTCGAGCCCTTACGTCGCGGCCGGCTGCCTGGTAATGACGGGCTGCATCCTCTGGACGACCCGATACACGTTGCCCCGGGCTCAGGCGGCAGAGCCGACCTGGCAGGCTGCGCTCTGGATCGGCGTCGCCCAGGCGTTCGCCATCCTGCCCGGGATTTCGCGCAGCGGCACGACCGTGGCCGTAGCACTGGCGCTGGGGATCGGTCCGCTGGCCGCCGCGGAGTTCTCGTTTCTGCTGGGCATCATCGCCATCACAGGGGCTGCGGTGTTGATGCTTCCCGAGCTCTCGGTGGCCTCGCCCGAGGCTCTCAGCGCTCTTGGCGTGGGATTCGGCGCGGCTCTCCTCTCGGGCCTGCTCGCGATCTGGCTCTTCGTCCTCCTGCTGCGCAGGAAGACGTTTCATGTCTTCGCCTATTACGCCTGGACGGTCGGGATCCTATTCTCGCTCTGGCTCTGGTGGCGCTGAAGCTCCAAGCGCAGGCAGAGCCTGACGAAAGCTCGCTACCCGCGACCCACCGAAGAGGTTCTACCCCCGCATGGCATCCAGACCCATACGCATCTACTCCTGGAACGTCAACGGAATTCGAGCCTGTGTGAAGAAGGGGTTCATCGACTGGCTGAGTGGTGCCGGGGCCGAGATCGTCGGACTCCAGGAGGTCCGTGCATGGCCGGAGGACATTCCGAAAGAGGTCGTCGAGCTCAACGACTGGCATCAGCACTATTCCCACCCAGAGCGAAAGGGTTACAGCGGTGTTGGGCTCTTGTCGCGTCGCAAGCCCGACTCCCTCGAGACCTCGCTGGGCGAAGAGCGCTTCGACTGCGAGGGGCGCCTGCAGATCGCCCGCTACGGGAAGCTCGTGATCGCCAACGGCTACTTTCCGAACGGCAGCGGAAAGGAGCGGGACAACAGCCGCATCCCCTACAAGCTCGACTGGTACCGATCGCTCTTCGACAGGGTGCAGCGCATGCGGCGCGGAGGCTATCGGGTGCTCGTGATGGGAGACTTCAATACGGCCCACCGGGAGATCGACCTTGCCCGGCCCAAGGCCAACGCCAGGACGAGCGGCTTCTGCCCGGAAGAGCGGGAGGAGATCGACCGCTGGGTCGAGGCGGGCTGGGTCGACACCTTCCGCTCCTTCGACGAGAGCGAAGGCAACTATACCTGGTGGAGTCAGCGCTTTGGAGTGCGGGCCAGGAATGTTGGCTG
This sequence comes from uncultured Myxococcales bacterium, assembly GCA_965371385.1. Classification (GTDB taxonomy): domain Bacteria; phylum Myxococcota_A; class UBA9160; order UBA9160; family UBA4427; genus CBDUYG01. The sequence goes on from CBDUYG010000243.1 coordinate 2,882, forward strand.
GCGCATCGACTACGTTCTCGCCTCTCCCTCCGCGATGAAGTTCGTGAAGGGCGCCTTCATCCACCCGGATGTCCAGGGCTCGGACCACTGCCCGATCGGGGTCGATCTGGATCCGGCGATCTTCGGTTAGGGCGGTTTCTTCGAATTCTTCGGCGTCGAAGCCGACGCTCCAGAGCCTTTGCTCCGCCGGGCGGACTCCCGGCCGTCGGGATCCAGGAGCCAGGATTGCGAGGGGGAGCCGGCCTTCTACTGCCTATGCACCCGGCAAGTGCGAACGGAAGAAGCGAATCGCCATGCCCATCATCGCGAGGGTGAGCAGGCCGGTTCCGAGGGGCGAGATGCCCGGAGTTATGACGGGCGGCGTGCAGTCGGCGATCTGGGCGTGGGCACACCCCGTGAGCTCATCGCAGCTGTCCGCAGTGCAGTAGATTCCGTCGTCGCAGTCGAGATCGGGTCCGCCCTCGCAGATGCCTGCGCTGCAGGCATCTGCGATCGTGCATGCGCTGAGATCGTCACAGGGAGCGCTGTTGTTCGTGAAGACGCAGCCGCTGCCGGGGTCGCACGAATCATCCGTGCACAACTCTGCGTCGTCACAGCTGACGGGGATCCCGGCTGCGCAAAAGCCTCCGCTGCAGATGTTGAGCACGGTGCAGGCATTGCCGTCGTCACAAGCCACGTTGTTGTTCTGGAAGATGCAACCGCTAGCCGGGTCGCAGGAGTCGGTCGTGCAGAGGTTTTCGTCGTCGCAGGTCAGTGTCGAGCCGCCCTGGCAGACTCCGCTGATGTCGCACGCCTCGCCGCTGGTGCAGGCGTCGCCGTCCTCGCAGGCCCCGCCCTGCGGCTCGCTCTGGCAGAGCGAATCACAGCAATCTCCCGCCAGGATGTTTCCATCGTCGCACGTCTCGCCCGGATCGACGAAGCCATCGCCGCAGAGAACGTTGACCGAGGCCAGGGCGCGATCGACCCGGGCACGGGGGAAGGAGAGTCCATTGGCCGGGTTCGAAACCATCGGAGCGTCCATCGCCAGAAGGGTCCGGATGTCTTCGACGCCCAGGGTCGGATCGGCTTGAATCAACAGGGCCGCCATCCCCGCCGCATAGGGGCTTGCGGCCGACGTCCCTCCGAAGTTTCCGAATCCGCCGCCCATGGTCGTCGTGGTGGTCCGCCAATCCGGTGCCACGAAGTCGAGCAGGCTGCCGCTGTTCGTATGGCAGACGAAATCATCCTCGTCGGGGCTGACGTCGGTACAGAGGTAGGGTGAGCAGGTAGGAGTGCCACACCAGTTGACGGTGCCGAGGTCCTGGTCGTAGCTGCCCCCCACCGAGATCGCCTTCGCCGTGCAGGCAGGAAACGCAATCCCGTTGCTGAAGGCTTCATTTCCCGATGCCGCGAAGACCGGGATGTCCATCGTGTGGAGCTCGGCGATGGCGGTGGCGGTGGCGCTTCCGCTGCAGGGGGACGCGGCCGAATTGTTGTGAGCGGTGGCGTCTCCGATGCTGATGTTCACGACGCGGATTCCGAGATTGGCCGCCTCGACGATCACCCAGTCGAGGCCCGCTGCGATGTCGGAGAAGTTCCCGGAACCATTATCGTCCAGCACCTTGACCGCGACGACGTCCGACTGGCGCGCAATGCCCGGCCGGCTGCTCTGGCTCGAGGTAATGATCCCCGCGACGGCGGTTCCGTGCCCGTTGTCGTCTTCGGCGGATCCGCTTCCCGTCTGGTCCTCGTCTCCATCCGGGCAGCACCCGCGGTTGCGCCGGAAGTCATCGTCACAGAAGCAGGCCTCGCCGACGATCGCGCCCGAGAGGTTGGCATGATTCGTGTCGATGCCCGTATCGAGGATCGCGACGGTGACACCCAGACCCATGATTCCCCAGGTGTGTGCCGTGCTCGCCCCGACGAGAGGTCCCCCCTGACTGAGGGCGGCCTTGACCTTGCCATCGATGTAGATCGATTCGACGTACGGGTGCTCCCTCAGGCGCTCGATGACCTCCGGCTGGGCCCAGCCCGAAAATCCGGTCAAGCTGCGGAAGCGGTGCCGCAGGTGGAAGCCGCCGCGCGAAAGTCGAGTGAGCACGTCGTCCTGGCGTCGGCGGATGCGATCACGGCGCGGGGTCGGTTTCGACTCCGGCTCCGGCTCCCGTAAGACGACGGAGATCTGGATGCCTTCGCTGGGGATCGTCTCTTGCAGGGCTCGCCGTACGCCTTCGCTACGGGGATCTCGTCCCGGCTCGCTGTTGGCGAGAGCAGGAAGGGCGAGCAACAGGGACACGAAGACGGCAACGCGCTTCGACATCAACCCGCTGTAACTCGTACGCTCTGAACTCTGCACGTACCTGCGCTCCGATTGCCACCTGTTCGGCTTCCTTCCCACACAACTCTATCAGGTTGCGGAAGGCGTCTCATCTGATCGGCATGGGCCTCGCGGATCATTCGCGCCGAGGGCCGGGGCTCGAGAAGTTGCCACGGTGTGAGGCAAATGCGCATCTGGTATGCGTTCGGAATATGTGCCGGGAAACACCTCAGGGTCCGGTCATGGAGCCCCCGGTCTTCGTCCTGCCGGTGGGGTTCGACGGGGCCCCGCATGAAAGTCGTAGTTGGTATCCGGTTCTCAGGATGGGGTGCGGCCGAGGCAGCCCAAAGAAGGATTTGAGGGCGGATCGAGCCGGTTTGCGTGGCTGGCACGGACTCGGCAAGCTTCCGCCCCATGTCGGGATTTCACGAAGCGTTCGCGA
>CBDUYG010000244.1:0-5617 GCA_965371385.1 uncultured Myxococcales bacterium
GGCCGGATTCAGAGCCCCGCCTTCAGCACCCAGGGCGTCACGTGGGCCGCAGCCGCCGGTGCCGAGGTTTCCGCGCCGGCGTCACGCAAGCGGCACCAGCTCTCGTAGAGCTCCCGGCTCGCGTCAGCCGCGGCCGCGTCGGGCTCGCAGACCTTTCGATCCTTCACCCGCGCCGAGACGGCTGCCGAGAAGTCGGAGTCGATTCCCGCTGACACTCCAGCGCAAAGTGCTGCGCCCAGCGCGGTCGCCTCGGGGATCGCTCCGGTGTGGACCACGACCCCCGTGACATCCGAGAGCATCTGAGCGAAGAGATCACTGCGCGAGAGTCCCCCCGAGAGACGCAGAGCGGGAAACTCGCAGGAGGTCGCCTGGCGCAGCTGCTCGAGGTTGGCGCGTACCGCGCACGCGTGCCCCTCCACCACCGAGCGCGCGAGATGACGCCGGGGTTGGGGGTCGTCGCTGCAGGTCATATGCGAGAGCGTGATCTGGCCCACGGGCATACCGGGTGCGCGGGCATTCATCACCTCGGCACCGAGCGTCGAGAGCATCCCGGCCGATCCGATCTCGGAGCGCGCAGCCTCCTCGAGGAAGGCCGCGACCGGCTCGGCTGCGTCGGGAAAGAGGAGACGCGAGATCCAGGTCAGGGTCTCGCCCATCGGGCCGCCATTGCTCTCGAGAATCCAGAGCCCGGGATCACGTGGTGCCCGCTCCACAGCCGTCCTTCCGGGTCGATCTGCGCCCGGTCGCAGACGGCCTGAACGGGCGCGGTCGTTCCGGCGATCGAGGCCACGTCCCCGGGCGCGATCGCTCCCGCGCCGAGCAATCCGCATTGGGTATCACCGCCACCCAGACCGATCGGCGTACCTTCGACCAGTCCCAGGTCGCTTGCGGCCGATGCGCCGAGAGAGCCGAGCGGCGATCCAGCGCTCTTCACCTCCGGGAAGAGCGCGCGCGGAAACCCGAGAGAGTCGATTCGGTCCCAGCTCCACTCGCGCTTGGCGAGATCGTAGAGCCCCGTGCACCCCGCCTGGGAGTGATCGCTGACCCGAACACCGCAGAGGCGGAAGTTCACCCAGTCGCTCAAGGCCAGGAGACAATCGCCCCGCTCGAGGATCTCGGGCTCGTGCTTCGCGAGCCACAGCAAGCGGGCCGAGGAGTGAATCGGCATGGGCCAGAGCCCCGTCTCCCGAAGCAGCTCGTCTCCGACCGAGGCCGAAAGCTGGAAGCCTTCGGCGGCTCCGCGCGCGTCGCGGTTCGGGACTGCAAAGAGCACCGCGCCGGCGCGGTCGAGGATGACGTTTCCGAAGCGCAGGGCCGAGACCGCAATCGCTGCGACCGCGTCGCCCTGCACGCCGGCACGCATGAGGGCCTCGCCGCAGGCTTCGCCGATCAGGCCCCACATGGAGTCCAGATCGAGATCGAACCCAAGGCCGAATGTCTCGTCCGCGACCTGGAAGCTCCACGATCGAGTGCCGGCGAAACACTCCCCCGTCTCGCAACCCACCAGGAGAGCTCGGGCTCCCCCGCCACCCAAATCCAATCCGAGCAAGTACTTCTGCGTCACCCTCGGCCCCCCAGCTGTGGTCAGCGGTGTATCCCCGTGCGAAATCGCAGAGTCCTCGATAGCGCACAGCTCAACCAGGCGCCGCATGAGGAGATCTTCAGATCCCGAGGGGGTGCGGCCCGCAAACGAACTGCGTCCCGGAAGCGAGGCTCACGGCCCGGTGAAACGCACTCGAGACGCCTCTCCCGGATTTTCATGGGCCGATATCACTACAGCGGGAAGGCCGAGACACATGTCGGTACCGGGACATGGAGCCAGGAAGAGCGAGCAGAGTGCACGCGAGCTGCCGGTCATCGCGCACATTCATCGTCTCGCAGCTCTGTTACACTGACAAGCTGCGCACGTTGAAACCAGAAGAAGCGAAACGAGCAGAAAACAACCGGTGCGTCGAGAGGCGAATCCACACCGAGGGTGGGGCTCGAGACCCCACGGGAGCCGTGAGAATCCAGAGATAATCCAAAGACAGTCCAAAGAGAGTCGAAGAAGAACACGAAGGAGAAAGCCATGCCCAATCAACCCAAGATCTTGACCGCGCGTGACATCATGTCGCGCAAGGGAGTCGTAGTTCATCCTGAGATGAACCTCTTTCGAGCGATCCCACTTCTGCTCAAGAGCAACCTCACCGGCCTGCCCGTCGTCGACTCCCGGGGAAAGCTCCTGGGTATTCTCTCCGAGCTCGACTGCATGAAGGTGATCGTCTCCGACGCATTCAACCACGACGAGACAGACGCCAGCGTCATCGTCGCAGACTACATGACCTCGAATTGCGTCTCGGTCACACCCGAGATGGGGATCTTCCGGATCGCCAACATCTTCTTCGAGCACACCCTTCGCCGTCTCCCGGTGCTCGACGGAGAGCAACTGGTCGGGCAGGTTACCCGGGCCGACGTACTGAAAGGCATCCAGCGGATGCGCAAGACCAACGGCCTCCGCAAGCAGTATCCCGACTTCGCCTGGAAGTCTTCGGTGCTTCAATAGGCACGAGACCTCGATCGTCTGCCCGGATGGGCCGCGATATCGCAATCGGGATCGGCCTCGTGATCGCGACGTGCGCCGTGTATGCCGGCAGCCTTGCGAACGACTTCATCAGCTTCGACGATCCCCTCTACATCCTCGACAACACGATCGTCAATGACGGACTCTCGTGGACCAATGTGAAGCGCGCGTTCAGCGAGTTCCACAGCGACAACTGGCATCCCCTCAGCTGGATCTCGCACATGATCGACAGCGAGCTCTTCGGCCTCGATCCCCGGGGCCACCACGCCGTCGGTGTTCTCCTGCACAGCGCGAACGCCCTGCTGCTCTTCGCTGCCCTTCTGCGCCTCACCGGAGACCGGTGGCCGAGCGCGTTCACCGCGGCGCTCTTTGCCCTGCACCCCCTACGGGTCGAATCCGTCGCCTGGGCGTCCGAGCGCAAAGATCTCCTCTCCGGCCTCTTCTTCCTCCTCACCCTGCTCGCCTATTCCGGATACGCCCGCTCGCCGAACATGCGCCGCTATCTCATGGTCCTGGCCGCCTTCGCGGCGGGCCTGCTCGCGAAGCCCATGCTCGTGAGTCTCCCGGTGGTGCTCCTGCTGCTCGACTTCTGGCCTCTGGGTCGCAGCCAAAGCCTGTGGCCGACTCGCCGACTCGCGCTCGAGAAGCTGCCCTTCTTCTTCCTCGCCCTGGCCTCGACCGGAATCACGTTCCTCGCTCAGGCACGCGGCGGAACGATTCAATCCCTCGAGAAGATTCCGCTGCTCGAGCGCCTAGCGAACGCAAGCGTCTCGGTTTTCGTCTACCTGGGACAGATGGTCCGGCCGAGTGATCTCGCCTTCTTCTATCCACACCCCGCTCTCGTCGAGACGAAGCTCTGGCTGCCGCTCGAGATCGCGGGCGGGATCGCGGCGCTGGCCGGGATTGGGATCACGGCCCTGGTGTGGCGAGCCCGGCGCTCGCATCCCTACCTCGTGGTGGGATGGCTCTGGTATCTCGTCATGCTCTTCCCCGTGGTTGGAATCGTACAGGTGGGGATCCAGGCTCATGCGGATCGCTACACCTACCTCCCGATGATCGGGATCGGGATCGCCATCAGCTGGGGTCTGGGCTCGCAGCTGCGGCGCTTCTCACCCCGGGTGGCCGCGGTCGCCTGTCTCGCGCTGGCGACCCTGGCCGGGGTGAGCGTGATGCAGGTAGGGGTCTGGAGGGACAGCTTTCACGTCTACGACCATGCGCGCAAGGTCACGCTCAACAACTACATCGCGCTCCACAACCTCGGCGCCGATCATGCTGCGGCCGGGGCCTTCGATCTGGCGGAGCGGCACTACCGCCTCGCCCTCGCCGCCCGGCCCGACTACGAGGCATCGCACAACAACCTGGGAGTCGTGCTGGAACGCCAGCAACGTCATGACGAGGCGCTGAAGCACTATCGCGAAGCGTTGCGGATCCGGCCGGACCTTCCGGGGGCCCACGTCAACCTGGGCAGCTATTACTCGGATCGGGGTGACACGGCCAGGGCACTCGAGCACTATCGCAGCGCCGTGACCGCGCGCCCCGACGACGTATTGATACTGACCGTGCTGGCGGGACTCGAGATCGAGGCCGGGGAGCTCGACTCGGCGATCGCGACCTACCAGCGAGCGCTCGAAGTCGCGCCGATCTCGGCCGAGTTGCATACGCGCCTCGCCGATGCCGCGCGCCTGAAGGGGGATTGGAGGCTCGCTCGTGAACAATATGAAGCAGCCCTCGTCCGGCGACCCGGACTGCTCCCGGCGGCGAACGGACTCGCGTGGGTGCTGGCCACGAGCCCCGACGATTCCGTGCGCGACGGCGCCGAGGCTCTCCGCCTGGCCGAGTTCTGCGCCGGGGAAACCGGGCGGATGAACGCCACCTTCCTCGAAACGCTTGCAGCGGCGCACGCGGAGAACGGCGCATTCGAGAAGGCAATCGAGTGGCAGGATCGCGCGGCGAAGTTGACGCCGATCCAGCGGCGCCAGCCGGCGCTGGATCGCCTGGCCGAGTATCGATCGGAGCGCCCTCATCGTGAGGCGGCGATTCCTCGAACGTCGATCCTGCGGCTGCCTCCTGCTCCGCGATGAAGCAGCCGCGCTTCGCAGCCCTGATCGTCTTGCTTCTCGTTTCGGGCCTGAGGAGTCAATTCGTCTCCTTCTCCCTGCCGCTCGCATTGCTCGGCCTCGGCCTCGCGCTCGTGAACCTGGCGTGGATCGGCTACGCGGCCACCCGGCTCCTTCGGCTCCGCCGCCCGCAGATTCTCGCGGCACCGCAGTACATCGTGCTCGGGCAGATCCTCTCCCTGGCCTACGTGTACCTGCGCTCGACCCTCTGCGATGCCCTCGGCCTGCCGGGAATCTCACTGGCAGAGATCCTCGGGATCGAAGCCGGTCTCGGCTGGCTCGTGCTGGGACGCACGGGTCGAGCTGGGAACGGAGACCCAGCCTGGCGCCGGCCCTCTGCCCTCGACCTCGCCTGTCACGGTGTGTGGCTGAGCTGGATCGTCGTGATGGCCTGCTCGAAGCTCGACCTTTACTTCACCCCCTCTTCCGACCCGGACATCCACGCCTTCTACACCCGGATCATGCTCGAGCGGGGCCATCTCTTCTACGACCTCGAACCCATCTCCGACGTCTGGATGATCTATCCGAGCGCGTTCTCCTCGCTGAACCTGATCTTCGGGCGGCTGGGTGGCCTTCATCCGGTGCAGCTGGTCAACATCGGCGCCTACCTTCAGCTCTCCCTCTTCGCGGGATACGCCTTCTCCGTGCTCGTAAGGCCCGTGAAGCGCCCGGCCTTCGTCCTGATGCTGGCGTTCGTCCACTTTGCGCTGATCAGCCTGTGTTTCAACCCGATCTTCGTCGAGAGCCGAAGCTACCTCGAAGGAACTCCCCGACTCGCCCACACCGCGGTGCTCTTCTTTCCCCTCTTCTTCGTACTCGAAAACGCGGTCCCCGTCGCGAGACGCCCCTGGCTGCTCTCGATTCCCCTGGTGGGGATGCTCGTCGGGATGTGCGTCAACCCCGCCCACGCCCCAGCCTCGCTGCTGGTGACGGCCGTCGC